>DYJU01000030.1:8284-24596 GCA_020722985.1 Candidatus Methylomirabilis sp. | reverse complement strand
TTGAAGTAAAGATATTCAAACAATATGCGTTAGCCGACGGATTGTATCATATATTATTTAATAGCGGGTGGGAGGATATGATAAAGGGAGAAGTCAAGAATGTTAGGAAACAAATGGTTTTCAGTTTTACATGACGGCGCATACGGATGCTACTAAAAAAATGGGGAAACTCCAAAGATTGTTATTATTGACAGTTTAAAAAAACCCTGATATTATTATAAAAATTTTAAATAGGAGAAAAAAATGAAAGAAAAAATTAAAAAAGTAATAGAGGAATTAAGACCGTTTTTACAGATGGATGGAGGGGACGTTGAACTTGTGGATGTTGATGAAAATAAAGGAGAAGTAAAGGTTAGGTTAAAAGGAGCATGCGGCGGTTGTCCAATGGCGCAGATTACATTATCCCAGGGTATAGAGGTAAAATTAAAAGAACAAATTCCAGAAGTTGAAAAAGTAACTGCAGTATAAAAAAATTTTAATTTTAGATAGCGGGAAATAATTTTATGGGGAAAAACTATAAAAAAATAATTTTCTGGACTTTTTTGTTTGGTATTACTTTTGGATATTTAGAATCTGCTGTTGTAATTTATTTAAGAGAACTTTATTATCCAGAGGGTTTTGCTTTTCCTTTAAAAATATTAAAAAATAAATTAATTTTAGTAGAAATTATAAGAGAATTAATTACTATGCTTATGATTTTATCTGTTTCATTTATTGCAGGTAAAACAAAATTAGAAAAATTTGCATATTATATGTTAGTCTTTGGGACGTGGGATATTTTTTATTATATTTTTTTAAAGATTTTTATTGACTGGCCATCTTTTTTATTAGAGATGGATCTTTTATTTTTAATACCGGTTGCCTGGGTTGGTCCAGTTTTAGCCCCTATAATTATTTCATTATTATTAATAATTGCTGCATTTTTTATAATTTATTTTGAGAATAATGATTATAAAATTCATCAGACAAAATTTTTATGGATATTGGAAATTTCAGGAGGAATAATAGTTTTTATATCTTTTATTTTATCAACAGGAGATGTTGTTTCACAAAAATATCCTGAACATTTTTATTGGTGGCTTTTTATCTCAGGTGTTATTGTCGGGGTAATCCCATTTATTTATTCTATTAAAAAGACTTTTAAAGAAAATGAAAAAAAATAATCTTTTTTTACCAGCATCAATTCTTATTCTAAATATTTTATTATCAATAACTTTTATAACAGGTTTGCCTGCTTATTTTAATGAAAAAGTGTTTATAGAAAGGAATCCATCAATAAAAGAAGCATTTTTTTATGAAAAAGTAGATCATGGAGTAAAATGTCATTTATGCCCGAGAAATTGTTTTTTGCCAGAAGGGTTTCGTGGAAAATGCAGAGTGAGAATAAATACGGGCGGTAAACTATATACCATGGTCTATGGTATGGCATCAGCAGTTAATATAGATCCAATTGAGAAAAAACCTGTTTATCATTTAAAACCAGGAACGGATGCCTTTTCAATTGCAACTAAAGGATGTAATTTAAGATGCAATTTTTGCCAGAACTGGCAACTGTCCCAGAACAATCCAGAAGATAAAAATACTGTATTTTTATCACCTGAAAAAATCGTTCAACTTGCCAAACAATATAATTCAACATCAATTGCATATACTTATTCTGAACCAATTGTTTTTTATGAATACGTTTATGACACTGCAAAACTTGCAAAGGAAAATGGAATTTATAATGTTTTTGTTTCAGGAGGATATATAAATGAAAAACCACTTGAAAAAATTTTGCCTTATCTTGATATTATAAAAATTGATTTAAAAGGATTTAATAATGATTTTTATAAAAAATTTGTCGGTTGCGAGCTTAAAAACATTTTAAATACATTAAAAATTTTAAAAAAATATAATAAATTAATAGAAGTTGTAAATTTAGTTATACCTGGATTGAATGATGATATGGATGAAATAAAGAAAATGTGTAAATGGATTTATGAAAATTTAGGGGATGATACTCCTTTATTTTTTTCAAGGTTTTTTCCAAATTATCTATTAATAAATTTACCAGCAACAGATATAGAGACTCTAAAAAATGCTTATAATATTGCAAAAGAGCAGGGACTTCATTATGTATATATAGGCAATGTTCCTGGTACACAATATGAGAATACTTATTGCCCTAAATGTGGTAAACTGATTATAGGTAGATATGGTTATACAGTTACAGAAATAAATATAATAGATGGCAGATGTAAATTTTGTGGAGAAAAAATTCCAGGAATATGGTAAAAATTTATGAAATTAGTAATAAAATTGATATGTTTAATAATGCTTTTAAATTTGGATATATTTGCAATGTCGGTTGATATATCAGTCAATACCGGTACAGTTAAATTATACGAAAAATTAGAAATTGATATAAAAGGAAATTTTAAATTTAAAAATCCTTATGATTATGATGAAGCAACTATCCAGGCTGAATTTATAAATCCACAGGGGATAAAAAAAATAGTTGATGCTTTTTATTATAAAGGATATGAAATAAGGGATGGAGAAATTGAGGAAAATTTAAATAATAATTTTAAAGTAAGATTTACTCCAGATAAAGTGGGTAAATGGTCTTTTTATATTAAGATAAAAATAAAAGATGAGATTATTTATAAATCAAAACAATATATCTTTGATTGTTTAAGGGATACAGAAAAAAAAGGTTTTATAAAAATAAGTGATATGGATTTTTTGTTTATGGAATTTTCAAATAAAGATCCATTTTTTGCAATCGGGCTTAATCTTGCCTGGTCGGTTAATAATATAATTTATAATTATGAAAGGTGGATAAAAAATTTAAAAGAAAATGGTGGTAATTTTTTCAGGATCTGGATGGCAAACTGGTTTTTAGGGATAGAATGGGATGGAAAATTAAAAAATTACAACAATAGACAAAAGCAGGCTTTTATTTTAGATAAAATTTTAGAGATGTGTGAAAAGGAAAATCTTTATATTTTATTAACTTTAATTTCTCATGGAGAATTTTCAACACAGCATAATTCAAATTGGGATAAAAATCCTTATAATGTTTTAAATGGTGGCTTTTTAAATAAACCAGAGCATTTTTTTGCTGATACAAAAGCAAAAAAAATTTTTAAAAATAGATTAAGATATATAATTGCACGATATGGTTACTCAACGTCAATTTTTGCATGGGAACTATTTAACGAAGTTGATTTAACTGATAATTATGATGTAAAAAAAATTTTAAACTGGCATAATGAGATGCTTTCTGAAATAAAAAAATATGATATATATAAACACTTAAAAACAACTTCTTTCTCTGATCCATATAAAGAAGATGTTATATGGGAACTTAAAGATATAGATTTTGTCCAGACACATATTTATGGGATAAAGGATGGCGCAGAAGAAATTTATGAAATTTCAAAATATAAAATAGAAAAATTCCAAAAACCACATATCATTACTGAATTCGGAATTGACTGGACAAAAGATTTTGCGGAAAAAGGGATTGACAAAGAAGGTATCCAAATGCATAATGCATTATGGTCTGGTATTTTTACTCTTTCTTTTGGCACTCCTATGATATGGTGGTGGGATGTCTATGTTGATAAATATAATCTTTTTTCACATTTTAAAACACTTTCAGAGTTTATAAAAGATATAAATTGGCAAGAAAATAGTTATTATGAAATAAAAGATAAAAATGTTTATATTGATAAATCTGATAGAGAAAATTATCGTGATTTGATTTTTTATCCATTTGCAAGGTGGGAAAAAGCAAAAGAAAGCAAATTTATAATTAAAAACAACGGAATATTTATAAATAAACAGTTTTTTCCAGGATTTATTTTTGGAAAGACAAAAGAAAATTTAAAAACAGATATAACTATAAAACTAACAAATGAAAAGCCAGGAAAATTTGAAATTAAATTAAAAAAAGTATCACATGATAATGTCCTAACCATTTTAGTTAATGATAGAGAATATTTAAAAGAAAATATATGTGCAAAAGATTTTAATGATAAAAAATATTTTAAAGAGTGGAATATTTATCAAGCAGATATTGATAGAGAATACGGTGTTGATCTGCCAGAAGGCGATAATGAAATAATAATAAGGAATGATGGGGAAGATTGGTTGCTTATAGATTACATCAAAATAACCAACATAATTAAAGAACAATTTGCAAATGTTTTTGTATCAGGTATCCAGAGCAATAAAGATGTATATATTTATATAAAAAATAATGAATTCAGATTTGATAATAAAAATGTTAACAAAATAAAAAATGGTATGTTAAATATTTATGATTTAATTTCAGGGAGATATATAATACAATTTTATAATACCTATACTGGTGAAATTATAAAAGAAAGCCAGGATATAGTTGATAATGATATTTTATTAATTGAAATACCAGAATTTGAAAGCGATATAGCAGTAAAGATAAGGAGATACGGTGAATAAAGAAATTTATGATCTATTAAAAGATAATAAGAGGTTAAAAGAAGAAAAAATATTTATTGTTGATACTGAAAAAATACTTGAAGAAGTTATTAAGAATAACCTTGAAATAAAATATTTTTTATATACCGGTGAAGAAAAAGAGATTTTAAATAAATTAAAAGAATCTACAGAAATTATCAAAGTTAAAAAAAGTTATATTGATAAATTTTCTATTGTTGACTCACATCAGGGGTTTTTAGCGATGGTAAAGGCTCCTGAAAAAGAAATAAAAGATTTTAAAGGCATTTATCAAATGGTCATGCTTGATACTATTCAGGAACCTTCTAATTTGGGTGCAATAATAAGGAATGGGGTTGCTTTTGGATTTGAAAACTATTTACTTTTAAATTGCGCCTATATATATAATGAAAAAACTATAAGAGCTTCAGCCGGGGCAGTTTTTTTATGCAATTATAAAAATATTAAATTTGATGAAATAAAAAAATTAAAAGAAAAATATCAGATTTTAACAACTTCTTCGGAAAATGGCATCAGTATAAAAAAATTTAAACCAGAAATAAGACAAAACTATATTTTAATTTTAGGTAACGAAGGACATGGTGTGAATTTTGAATTCATAAAATTATCTGATATACATATAAAAATAGAGCATAACCAGAAAATACAATCCTTAAATGTTGCATCAGCATCTGCTATAATTTTTTATGAATTAATGAATATGAAGGAGGTTTAAAATATGTCTTTTACTTATCTTAAAAAAGAATCAATATATCGCCTTATAAATATTAATCCGCTTCTTTTAATTTCTACAGTATCAAAAGATAAAAAATATAATATTGCGCCCATTGCCTGGGGTTGTCCGCAGGAACTTAATCCGACCAGGTTATTGATATGTATAGATACAGGACATAAAACATTTGAAAATATAGTTAAAACAAAAAAATTTGTTGCATGTATTCCAAATATTTCACAACTTAAACTTGTTAAGAATACAGGTGGTATATCTGGTAGAGAAGTTGATAAATTTAAAAAATTTAATATAAAATCATTTATAGCCGAAAAAACAGGATGCAAAATTCCAGATGGTATCACAGGATATTTAGAAAATAGGGTTTTTAAAATAATAAAAATTGATTCAACTGCAATTGTAATTGGGGATGTTATTACTGCAGCGGTAGATAAAGATGCTTTTGATGGCAAAAGGTTGCTTGCAGAAAAGAAAAAATGTAAAGTAATTTACCATTTAGGTAAAAATAAATTTATAAGCACGGGTAATGTAATATACTCATAAGATGAGATTATGGTCATTACATCCTGAATACCTTGATACAAAATGACTTTTAGCGTTATGGAGAGAAGGATTGCTCGCAAGAAAAGTCCTGTCAGGAAAAACAAGGGGTTATAAAAACCATCCACAATTAATAAGATTTAAAAATTTTAAAAATCCTGTTAAAATTCTTGACTGTTATCTTTCAGCAGTGTATAAGGAAAGTAAAAAAAGAGGATATAAATTTGATATAAATAAAATAAAATATAGACATTCAAGATTAAAAATAAAGGTTACAAGAGGGCAGATAAAATATGAATTTAAACATCTTTTAAAAAAATTAAGAAAACGAAATAAAGAATTATTTTTAAAATATAAAAATAAATTACGAATAAAACCCAATCCTGTATTTAAAATAATAAAAGGTAAAGTAGAAAAATGGGAAAAATTAAAAGGAGAAAATTATGGACGAATTAAAAGAATTTAAAATGAATTTTATGATACTGGCAAGTGATGTTGATGTAAACGGTAATTTAAAACCATATGTTTTACTTGATTACTTACAGAATACGGCATGGGCGCATTATATGGAAGTTGAAAAAAGACATGTAAAATTTTAGAAGAAAATTATATATGGTTGATATCAAGGTTAAAAATAATTTTAAAAGAGACTCCAAAATGGCAGGACATAATTGAAATTAAAACATACGCAACAGATATTAGTGGCTATTTTGCATATAGAAATTTTGAGATAATAAAAGAAGAAAAAATAATTGGAAATTCAACTTTTTTATGGCTTATTAAAGATAAAATTAAAAACAGACTTATAAAATCCGAAAATTTTATTAAAAAATTTCCAATAAATCATATAGAAAGATTTTTTGATTTAAAAGAAAAAATTCCAGAAATTTCAGAAAAGAAAGATACCGGGGAAAAAATAAAAGTAAAATATAGCGATATAGATATAAATAACCATGTGAATAATGCAAAATATTTACAATGGGTGATAGATAGTGTTGATAAGAATATTTTAATAGGAAAATGTTTAAAAGAAATTGAAATTAACTTTTTTTTAGAATCTTTTTTAGGAGAAGAACTTAAAATTTTTAAAATAGTTTCAAAAGATAATAATTTTATTTTTAGTATTAAAAATGATGAAAAAGAAAAGGCGCGTATAAAATTGAAATTTTAATTTTATATTAAAATATTTTTCATTGACAAATGAAATTTATGTATTACATTTATATAAAAAAGTGTTACTAAAAGGAGTTTTATAATGTCAAAACTTATAAGATTTGGTGTATCACTACCTGATGATTTAATTAAAAAATTTGACAGGATAATAAAAAATAAAAAATATGAGAATAGGTCAAAAGCAATTGGTGATTTAATAAGAAATTTTATTGTAGAAGAAGAATGGAAATATGATAATAAAAATTCTATTGGAACAATAAATTTGGTTTATGACCATCATAAACGTGAAATTTTAAATAAATTAAACGGCATACAGCATGATTTTCATGAATATATAGTATCAGATACTCATGTTCATTTAGATCATAATAATTGCCTTGATGTAATTATTGTTAAAGGCAAAACTGGCAGGATAAGACAGATAGCAGATACACTGATAAGTGTAAAGGGTATAAAATTTGGGAAATTATCAATTGCAACCCAGGGTAAAGATTTAAGATGAAAAGATCTAAAAAAAATTTTATTGCCTTAATGGCTCTTTTTCTATCGTTAACACTTCACGCTGGTATTTTTACAGGTCTTGGCTATTTAACAGGAATGAATTTAAAAAATACTAATAAATTCAAAGCAAAACATAATAAAAAAGAAATTTTTTCAATAGAAGCAATTGAAGCAAAAGATTTACCTGATATAAATAAAATTGGGGAAAAAAGCAATATAAATAAAAAACAGGGAGAAAAAAATTTACAGAAGTCAAAAATTGATTTAGGATTAGAACAAAAAAATCCAAAAATTTTTTCTAAATCAGACAACGGAGAAGAATCTTTAAATTTTGAAGATATAATAAAACTTAACATACAAAAGGCAAGAAATTATCCGGAAAAAGCAAGGCAGGAAAGAATTGAAGGAGATGTCTGGTTATCTTTTGAAGTATTAAAAAGTGGTGAATTGGGAAATGCTTTTTTAATAAAATCATCAGGTTATGAAATTTTGGATAACGAAGCGATAAATACTTTAAAAAGAGCCGCCCCTTTTCCTGAAATACCAGAATACTATGATATGCAAAAGATAAATTTGCAGGTAAAAATTATTTATAAATTAAATTAAAGAGGTTTGTTATGATTAAGAAGGTCTTTTTAACGAGTTTTGTTTTATTATTTTTAATTTTAAATTTATTTGCTGAATTTATAGCAGCAGAAGAAGAAAAAGTGGATATAGGAAAAATTTATGTTGAAGAAAAGAAAGATGAAATTGTCAATGGCTTGAATAAGAGTATCCAGACATCCACAAGTTTTCAAGGTGACATAATTGAGGCAGGAAGTAAAGTTATACTTCCAGAATTATTAAAAGATTCTTCGGGTGTTTATTTTAATAAGAGTGGCATAATAGGTTTTGGGGCTGGCACATCTGTTCCTTCGGTTTTCAAAATAAGAGGTCTGGGAGAATTACCAAATCCAGGCATACTTGTTGTTGTTGATGATAGACCGCAATATATAGGTATATATAAACACCCATTATTCGACACATTAGCACTTGATAATGTTGATAGTGTTGAAATAATAAAAGGACCTTCTGGTGTTGAACTTGGGAATCAAGCTACGGCAGGTGCAATAAAAATAAATACCAGAAAATTAGAAAAGCAGGGATATAAAATAATATTAAATACTATGGCAGGTAATTATTATACTCAGGATTATTTTTTAAATACACTTGCAAAATTAAACGGGCTTGATATTTCGCTTTCAGGTGGATACAAACAAACAGATGGAAGCAGACCAAATTCTGATTCATACCAACAAAATTATTCAGGACATTTGGGATATGAAATTGCCGATTTTTATTTTGCTGTAAATGGGAATTATTCATATATAAGAGCATTTAATCCGGGTCCTACTTATGCAATTTCATGGGATAGAGAACAGGAAGCATTGCAAACATTACAGCGTTCAGGAGATATGAAAGTAAAATTTGAAAACAATGATACAAAATTGCAGATAATTGCTTTTACAGATTCAGGGCATAATAATTTTTTAAAAACATACAATACATTTTTAAAAAAATTAATTGATGGTAGTTATAACAGGTATCAAAATTATGGGGTAAGATTATTAAATGAATGGTATATTTTCCCGGGCAATATCACAAAGATTGGTTTTGACTGGCAGTATTATGGTGGTTATTTTGATAATAGGGTTCCAACAGCAGCAAGAAAAATTGAGGAAAGATACGAAGATGATTATGCTCCATATTTTTCATTTTCGCAGGATATAGGCATTTTCGGAATTTATGCGGGGTTAAGATATGGAATAAATAATAAATGGGGGCAGGAAATAATACCACAGTTTGGATTTAAGATATCGCTACTTAAAGATTTTACAATGCATATAAATCTATCGAAAGGATACAAAACACCTGCAATGGGAACGGTTATATGGGCTACTTACGATGAATTAAAACCTGAAAATTTCTGGCAGTATGAAATAGGTATAACAAATAAATTTTTTGATATGGTTGATTTTAATTTAACAGTTTATCAGATAGAAGGAAATAATTTATTGCAAACAGATCCAGTTGACAAAAAATTAAAAAATACCGGTTTTATTCTAATAAAGGGTATAGAAACTGGATTAGAAACGAAAATTTCTGACAGATTCACAATTGGGGTGAATAGTTCATATATAGATCCGAGAGAAAAAACAGCGAGATTTGCCTATTTGATCGGCAAGGTTTATAGTGGTATAACTTTGTTTAACAATTTTTCAATAAAATTAGAAACTGAATTTGCAAGGGATAGATTTGATGCAGATAAAAGACAGTTGAAATTAGAAGAATATGCAATATTTAACACATATTTAAATTATGATACAAATATATTTAATTTAAATACTAAATTTTATCTTGATATAGAAAATATGTTTGATAGAAAATATCAGATAAAACTTGGGTATCCTGCATCTGGATTTATTATAAAAGGTGGCATGGTACTAAAGATTTAAAAAAGGAAGGTTTACAAAATGAAAAAAATTTTATTAAGTTTTATTTTAATATTTTTATTTAATTTAACTGCACATTCTAAACAATCTATTTTTGTTTTAACTGGCACAAGTATTTTAACATCCCTTGTAAAAGATATAACATATAATGTTGGAGAATTTGAATTGGCAACATTAGTTTCACCATTACAATGCCCGGGAAGTTTTGATTTAAAACCAGATGATGCTAAAAAAATAAAACAGGCAAAAATAGTTATCCTTCATCAATTTCAGCAAAGTTATATTGAAAAGATAAAAAAAATAAATAAAAAAGTTAAGTTGGAAATTTTTTCTGTGGAGGATCTTACAATATTCAGTAATTACACATATGGTCTTTATGAGATGAAAAGGATATTAAGCAAATATTATCCAGGGTATGAAAAACAATTTGATAAAAACCTAAATGAAAAAAGGTCAAAAATAGCAGAAAAAATTTCTGCTGATTTAAAATATATAAATAATGTTTTGAAAAAAAAGGCATATAAAGTTTTATGCAGTAAATATCAGTTGAATTTTGTAAAATGGCTTGGTTTTGATGTGGTATCAACTTTTGATAGTCCTGATAAAATGTTGCCTGCTGATATATCAGAAATAATAAAAGTGGCAAAAGATAAAAAGGTAAAATTTATAATAAGTAATTTGACGGGAAATCATAACGAAACTGCAAAATTATTTAATCAGAAATTAAAAGTTCCTGTTATTGTATTATCTAATTTCCCACAGGAAAAACAAGATGAGAGTTTATTTTTCAATTTGTGGGAATATAATATTTCTGAAATAAAAAAATTCATAAAATGAGTTGCACAATAGAAATCGAAAACCTTCATTTAAAATTATCAAGTAAAGTAATTTTAAAAAACATAAATTTAAAAGCTGAACATGGTGATTTTATTACAATTTTAGGGCCAAACGGTTCAGGCAAAACAAGTATTTTAAAAACACTTATGGGATTTTATAAGATTGATAAAGGGAAAATTAAGATATGTGATGAAACATACGAAAATAACAATACCTTAAATTTAAGAAAGAAGATATCTTATCTTCCACAAAACTATGAAATAGATAAATTTTTTCCTATTTTAACAAAAGATATAATTGAATTATCCATAAATGAAAATTGTTTAAAAAATAAAAGAGCAATGGAAATTATAAATGAGTTTAATTTAATGGACTTATTAAAGAAACCATTTGGATTATTGTCAGGCGGAGAAAAACAAAAAACAATGCTTGCCATGATACTATTAAGGGATCCCGTAATACTGCTTTTAGATGAGCCGAATTTAAATTTAGATATGCTTGCGTATAAAAATTTTTTAAAATTAGTTGAAAAAATATATATGGAGAAAAAGTTAACAATACTTTTCGTTACACATCTTTTAACTCATATATCTGATTTAAGTAAAAAAGTTTTAATTTTAAAGGCAGGCAAAATTATTTTTTCGGGAAAAAAAGAAGAGATTTTTAAAAAGGAAAATTATATAGAGTTTATTTATGATTGATGAATTTTTTTTAAAAACTTTATTTACAGGAATATGTGTGGGAATTGAATGCGGTTTAATAGGAGTTTTTATTTTTTTACTTAATATCCCTTTTGTTGGCGTTGCCATTGCCCATTCTGCTATGGCTGGCGGAATCTGGGGTTTTATATTTAATATACCAACAAAATTTTCTGCATTTTTACTATCATTAATTTCATCATTTTTTATAGGTCCCGTTACAGATAAAGCAAAGGTAAATCCAAATATTACAATCTCTATAATTTTTTCTGCTGTTATGGGATTTGCATTTTTAGGGATTGGTATATTAAAAGGGAAAAATGAGATGGTTTTAAATTTTTTATGGGGAAATATATTGCTTGTAAACTTTTTAGATATAGTTTTAATTCTTTTAACATTAATTTTAGAAATAATAGTTATAGTTATATTTTACAGACAATATATGGCAATATTATTTAACAGAGAGATTGCGGCATCTTTAGGTATAAATGAAAAAGTTTTTTATTATTTGATTTTTTTTATTATTGGTATTGTTGTTTCAATAAATTTAGACATAATAGGCGGGCTTATGCTTTTTAGTTTGATAATTACTCCGCCTGCAATTGCTTACCATATTACATTTGAATTAAAAAAATTCTTTATTTTATCAGGGGTTTTCGGCGCTTCAGGAACAGCAGGCGGAATCATATTGGCGTTTTTATTTAATTTACCAGTAAGTGCATCTGTGGTGTTGTTTACGACTTTTGTATTTATAATGGTTCTGGTATTTTCGCCTAAAAGGAGAAAATATGGGGAATCGTAAGATATTTAATAATATTGCAGAAAGTTATAAAAACGAATGGAATATTTCAAAAGTAGAAAAAGAAAATATAAGAAAAATAATAAAATATTCTGGAATTAAGAAAAAAGATGTAATATTAGAACCTGGATGTGGCAAAGGTGATTTTTCACTTTTTATTTTAAAAAAATTAAAGGAAGGTTTTTTATATTCTGTTGATGTTTCAGAAAAAATGCTTTTTTATGCAAAAGAAAAACTTTTAAAATATAAAAATGTTAGATTAATAAATTACGATGCTAAAAATATAAAAATTAAATCCGGATATTTTGATAAGATTATTTGTTTTAATTGTTTTCCGCATTTTTATCCGAAAGAAAAATATATAAAAGAATTTGCTCGACTTTTAAAAAAAGATGGTTATTTAATAATCGCGCATTCTATATCAAGAAAAAAAATAAATAATTTACATAAAAGATTTGGATTTAATATGAAAAAACATTTTCTGCCAGATTTTTCTCAAATGAAAAAAATATTAAAAAAATATAACTTTAAAATAAATAAAAATTTTAATAAAAATTTTTATTTTATTAAAGCCCAAAAATATAATTTATGATATTATGATATTATTAAAGTATTATTAAGGAGAAAAATGCATTTATTTATAATTTTAATTATTTATTTCAGTTTTAAAGATATTTATTTATGGGCAGAAAATGTACAGGATAAAAAACAAATAAGGGTTCTAATAGAAGGTGAAGAAGAGGAAAAAGACCATCAGGATAAAAAACCATATATCGTCTTAAGGGAATACAATAAAAAAGGTGAAGAACAAAGATTAAAAGATATGGCTATAAAAGAAAATATTGAAAGCGAAGTACTGGATGCTCTGATATCTAAAGTTGTAGACTTAGAAGATAATATGAAAATACTTAATATTTTAATCATAATAAATTTTATTGTTTTGTTAATAGTTATATTATTTCTAACAATTAAAAAGAAGTAAATATAAATGAGTATTTATTTTGATAATAAATTTAAAAAATTGTTGATTATAATATATTTTTTTATTTTGTTAAACTATCATTTGCCTTTAAAAGCGTTAAAATGGGATTCCTGTATAATTCATCAAAATAAAAAAAGAGAATTTAAAGTTTACATTCCGGGAAAATATTCAAAAAAATTTAAAAGTCCTCTTGTTATTGTGTTGCATGGCGGTTCAGGAAACAACATTGCAATTGAAAGATTTACAGGTTTTTCAAAACTTGCAGAAAAAGAAAATTTTTTAGTTGCTTATCCCGATTCCTATCATGGTAACTGGAATGATGGAAGAGAAATAAAACAGAGCAAATCTTATAGATTGAATATAGATGACACTGGTTTTATTTTGAAAATGATTGAAATTATTAAAACAAAATATAATATTGATGATAAAAAAATTTATATTGCCGGAATTTCTAATGGGGGTTTTATGGCATTAAGACTTGCCTGTGAATTATCAGATAGATTAGCCGGGGTTGCCGCTGTTTGTGCTACCATGAGTGAATTTTTAAGTTATAATTGTAAACCAAAATCAAAAGTATCAATTTTAATAATGAATGGTACAGATGATAGATTGGTCCCTTTTTTAGGGGGAGATGTAAAGATTGGAAAACAGCGCAGGGGTAAGATTAAATCAACAGAGTGGACAATAAATTACTGGATAAAATTTAATGAATGTGAAAAAATTCCGTCTTTAAAAAAATCTTTTGATAATAAAAATGATGGCACAGAAGTTGAAAAATATATTTATCGTGGTAAATATGGTGCTGATGTCTATCTTTATAAAATAATAAATGGTGGACATACCTGGCCAGATAGAGTTCAATATTTGCCGGAAAAAATTATAGGCAAGGTAAGTTATGAAATAGATGCAACAAAAGAAATATGGAATTTTTTTAAAAATCATCCCAAAGTAAACGAAAATACAGGTATAATAAATTTTTAAAATATGAAATTAAATAAAAATTATATAAAAGAATTAAAATATAAATTTAAAATAGATAAAAATAAGATAATAGACAGATTAAAATATTTTAAAAGTAATTTTAATTCTGATGATACAATTTTTTATGAATTTATTTTTTGCCTTTTAACTCCGCAGTCAAAAGCAAAATTATGCTGGCAATGTGTTGAAAATTTAATAAAAAAGGGGAAGTTAAAAAAAAGCAAAAAAAATGAACTACTTTGTGAATTAAATAAAGTCAGATTTAAATATACAAAAGCGGAAAATATAATTTTGGCGAGACAAAAGTTTAATGACGTTATCTATCAATTAAAAAATATTAAAGAACCTTTTACTTTACGCGAATGGCTTGTTAAAAATATAAGAGGTTATGGCTATAAAGAAGCAAGCCATTTTTTAAGAAATATAGGTTTCACTGAAAATATTGCTATCTTAGATAGACATATATTAAAAAATTTAAAAAATGCAGGGGTTATAAGAGATGTACCTGAAGCCCTAACAAAAAAAAAGTATCTGGAAATAGAAAACAAAATGAAAAAATTTTCGAAAATTATAAAAATACCATTGGGGGCATTAGATTTATTATTATGGAGCAAAGAAACAGGGGAAATTTTTAAGTAAAAATTATGATAATAATACAGGAACAGGAGAATTTGGTCTTGTTGCTGGTTCAAAATATTTCTTCCAGGTTTCCATCCTTTTTACACCATGCGTGAAAGTGGTATAGACAATATAATTTGGCTCCTTAGGTTCCCTTATCAATTTTAAATTTGCTTCTTTTAAGGTTTTGTTGCTTTTTTTGTTATTACATGAAGGACATGCTGTAACAACATTTTGCCAGGTTGTTTTTCCACCTTTTGATCGGGGAAGAACATGATCAATAGTGGGTTTTGTTGTAAAAGTGCCGCAATACTGGCACTGGTAATTATCCCGAATAAAAACTGCTTTTTTTGAAAACTTAGGTTTTGTATATGGTTTTTTTATAAAATAAGCAATTTGTATCACAGATGGAATTTTAATTTTTGATCTTACTGTATAAGCAAAAAAGTTAGTATATTCAATTGGATGAGCTTTTTTAGAAAAAAGTAATTTAAATGCTCTTTTTGCTGAAATAATTGTTAATGGCTCATAAGTTGTATTTAGTAGCAAAACACCCTGATTTAATTCCATTATAATTCTCCTTAAAATATTTAAATTAATTTAATTTTATTAAAAAATTTTTTTAAAATCAAGTATTTTTTACAACCTTGAACCCGCAATAGAAAATAAAAAAATAATTGAAAAAGGTTGTCCCTACTTATAAAATAATAATAAATAAATAAAATATCCAATTCACCCAAATGACCACTATATCTTGTCATTTTAAGGGTAGGCGAACGAGTCCCTTTATTTTCTATTACACTTAAATTTTGCCTTATAAAGCAATCTTGATTTTTCTACCCAACGAATACTTTCGCGTCTTTTTTGGCTTTAAATTTTTTTTTAGAATTTAAAAAAGTATTGAAATTAAGCAGAGAAAAGTATATAATATAAAAAAAATTAAAGGAGGTTAAGGGATATGCGAAAAATTTTAGTTTTTATTTGTTGCTTTGTTTTTGTTTCTTTTGCATCTTTATCTTTTGCTGCCTGGACTAATATGGATGATTACAAAGCGTATAAAAAAGCAAAGGAATTAGCAGTAAAAGCAGAAAGCGAAGGGGACACTTTTAATGCTGTTGCAAATTACAAAAAAGCAGCGGAACTTGCAGGCAAATCGGCAACACCTGATATTCAGAGCTGGCAGTTAAACAATGCTGCATACTTTTTAATCAAGCATTTTAAATTATTAACAGGCTATGATGAAAAATTGGTAAAACTTTCTGAAATGAAACCAGGGAAAGAAAAAATTACGTATCAGGCAGAAATTGCTGAACTTTTTAATCTTCAGGTGAATTTACTTGACGAAGCAGAAAGTTTGTTAAAGGAAGGAATGGGATTATTAAAAGAAGTAAAAGAAGAAGAAGAAGAAGTAAAAGAAAAAGAAGAAGTAAAAGAAAAAGAAGAAGTAAAAGAAAAAGAAGAAGTAAAAGAAAA
>DYJU01000030.1:0-8184 GCA_020722985.1 Candidatus Methylomirabilis sp. | reverse complement strand
AGATAAAAACGCCGAAGCAAAAGAAATATCAACAGGACCAAAAGAAAAAATTGAGAGCAATCTACAATTTATTGACTGGGTTAAAAATTTTATTAAGGACAATTTAAAATAGGAACAAACTAAGGAAGAAATACAGGAACAAACTGAAACAAAAGAAGAAAAGAAAAATTAAGTTGAATTTTAAAAAGAGGTAGGAAATTTTTTCCTATCTCTTTTTTTAAGGAGTTATTGATGAAAGAAAAAATTTCTTTATGTATATTTATTTTATTTTTTTTAAATGTTCTTATTAATGCTAACGATAATCAAATTAATATAGCGAAAAAATATGCTTCTGACGGCAGAACACCTATTATGATATTAAATCCAGAAGATGGGAAAAATATTGGAAATTTATTATTTTTTGATTTAGATGGCGATGGCAGAGAAGAAATTATTATTCCTTATAAAATAAGAAAAAGTGATAAAGAGGTAGAAAATAGTGTAAGTCCTTATAAACAATATCTTACAATTGATATTGTTAAGGGGAATGAAATAATAAGGGATTTTATAAAAATTGAACTAACTTATACATATACACCAAAGCCATATATTATTATAAAAAAAATACCACAGAATGAATTGCCTAAAATTTTTTTAATGATAAATGATGGGGTATCAAAAGAAAAAGGGCCGGATTGCAAATTTCAATTAATTTTCAAAAGTTTTGATAAAGAATATATTGATATAAGAAAATTTGAAACAGTGAAAATGCCCTGGCGCTTTATTTTATATCAATTTTCTGAAACACCAAACATAAATGAGTTTTATACAGTATCAAAGGAAGCCAAGGGGATATTTTATATAAGAACTTTAAGAAAAAAAGACGAATGGGCTAAAATACCTATGAGTAAAATAAAAGAATTTTTAGGAATTTTAAATGAATATAAAAAGCAGTTTTCATGGGAATATGGTCCTTTATCTTCTGGTTTGAAACCTTAAGATTTTAAAAGAATCCTTTTTCAATTTTCATACCACCATATTTTAAAATATCTTCTTTACTCATAATATAAGCAAATGCTGTATCTTTTTTAGTATTTTCCAAAAAAACTTCAATTTTTTTTCTTTTGAATATTGAAGTATCAGGAGAATCCTCATAGTACTCTTCAAATTCATCTATAATTTTCAATATTTCGGGATCATCAAAAATCAATAATTCTCCTTCTATAATATTTGAACCATCGCATATTGCAGGACAGCTAAAATTTGGAAGATAATAAAGATCGCCTTTTGTAAATGCTTTATACCTTTCAGTTATTTTTGATTTTAGATTTGTTTCGTAAAATACACCTTCGCTTTTTAAGAGTCCATATACAAACAATTTTATTTTTTCCATAGTTAAAGGATATCTTCTAAAAATTTTTTATTAAAAATTGTTTTATCTTTCCCCTTTTCAATTACCCATGTTGACCACAGGTCGGCAAAATGAATAAGAAACGTAAGCGGATAAGGATCTGAAGCAATATCTTCCCAAGATGCAACATATGGTCCATCGTGATAGGCGATTGCCTGCATTTCGTCGCGGGTTAAATCTATAAAACGTGATATTAAAAGTAAACTTTTATGAGCGCCGGAAAAACTGAATTGGTTTTTATTCCAGAGGTAAGGTTGTTTTTCAGAATCATTATATTCATTTTTTATATATGTTGTATTTGAAAATCCATCGGTTACTTTGTGGCAGTCATGAAAGAGCGAGCAGAGAATTACGGATTCATCCGGTAAAGAAGGCAGTAATAATTTTTTTAAATCAAGGGCAAGTTTTGTAACATTTACTGAATGTATGATTAAACCCCCTTCTATGCAGAGATGATATTTTGTAGATGCAGGCGTTTTAAATAACCCATGCTTTTCAAGATAGGCATTTAATTCTTTTACTCCTTTACGATGAGAAATTTTTTCAAGGAATGAATAATAATCTTTTTTTACTGATTCTAAATCATATTTTTCCATTTTAGTTTCCTTTTATTTTTTATATAAATTAAAACATCAAATTTTTTTAAGGTCAATATAATTTTAATCTTAAATTATAACTATAATTATTTTCAAAAAATTTTCTGAAATTTAAGTAAAGATAAAATTTACAAACAATTAAAAGTAAAATATATCAAAAAAGTAATAATTTTTTATTTTATACAATATATAGTGTTAATTAAAATATATATGTGGAAAAAGCACAATATGTTTGAAAATAAAGTAATTTTTTTATGTGGATAAATTGAAATTATACAATATATTGTGTTTGAAAAAAAATAATATACAATATATAGTTTTTTTCTTGACAAATTCAAATTTTTCTATTATTATTACAACAAATAAAAATTTTTTTATAAATGATAAGAAAAAAATTTATATATCAAGATGAAGGGAGTTTATAAGATGTCAAACATAAAGTATATTATTAAAAGAGATGGGCGAATTGTAGATTTTGATAAAGATAAAATAACAGAAGCAATATTTAAAGCATTCAAAGCAAACAATGATTTTGAAAAACAAAAAGCAGATAAAATTTCCGAACAGGTTGTTGCGATTTTAAGTGTTGTATATAAGGATGGTAGAATCCCAACTGTAGAAAATGTCCAGGACATAGTTGAAACGACTTTAATAAATAATGGTTATGCAACAATAGCAAAGGCATATATATTATATAGAGATCAGCATGCAAAAATCAGAGAAGTTAAAAATCTTTTAAAAGATTCTGCAACCTTAATAGAAGATTATTTAAGAAAACTTGATTGGCGTATAAAAGAAAATTCAAATATGAGCTACTCCCTTCAGGGACTTAATAATCATATTTCTTCTATTGTTACTTCTACTTACTGGCTAAATAAAATATATACGCCGGAAATTAAAAAGGCACACAATGACGGAGATTTTCATATACATGATTTAGGATTACTTTCTGTATATTGTTGTGGCTGGGATTTAAAAGATTTGCTTTTTAGAGGATTTGGCGGTGTGGAAGGAAAAATTGAATCATCCCCACCAAGTCATTTAGAATCTGCTTTAGGACAGATAGTAAACTTTTTTTATACATTGCAGGGAGAAGCAGCAGGAGCGCAGGCATTTTCAAATTTTGATACGTATCTTGCACCTTTTATACGTTATGAAAATTTAACCTATGATGATGTAAAAAGAGCAATGCGTAGATTCTTATTTAATATGAACATACCAACGAGGGTGGGTTTTCAAACACCATTTACAAACATAACAATGGATATAACTGTTCCTGAAAATATGAAAGATGAACCCGTTATAATAGGAGGACAACTCCAGGATTCATCCTATGGAGAATATCAGAAAGAAATGTATATGATTAATAAAGCATTTGCCGAAATAATGTTAGAAGGAGACGCTAAAGGAAGAATATTTACTTTCCCGATACCCACCTATAATATAACAAAGAATTTTGACTGGGATAACAAAGAATTAGATCCAATCTGGGAAATGACAGCAAAATATGGAATTCCTTATTTTGCTAATTTTGTACAATCTGATATGAACCCCGAAGATGCCAGATCCATGTGTTGCAGATTAAGGCTTGATAACAGAGTTTTAAGAAAAAGAGGAGGCGGACTCTTTGGTTCAAATCCATTAACTGGTTCAATAGGAGTTGTAACTATAAATATACCAAGGTTAGGTTATAGATTTAAAGGAGATAAGCAAGGATTTTTCAGAGAAATTTTATTTTTGATGGATATTGCAAAAGAGAGCCTTGAAATTAAAAGAAAAATTTTAGAAAGAATGACAGAAGAAGGACTTTATCCTTATTCTAAACACTATTTGGAAAATGTAAAATTACAAACAGGTCATTACTGGACAAATCATTTTTCTACTATAGGGCTTATTGGAATGAATGAAGCCATACTTAATTTTATGAATAAAGATATCATCAGTTTAGAAGGGAAAAGTTTTGCTATGGAAGTTTTGGATTTTATGAGGGAAACCTTGCTTAAATATCAGGAGGAAACTGGAAATTTTTATAATTTAGAAGCAACACCTGCAGAAGGGGCATCATATAGATTGGCAAAAATAGATAAAGAAAAATATCCAGATATTAAAACAATGGGAACAAAAGAACCATATTATACAAATTCAACGCAACTGCCTGTTTATTATACAAAAGATGTTTTTGAAGCATTAATGCATCAGGATGAATTGCAGACAAGATATACGGGTGGAACAGTTCTTCACGTATTTATAGGAGAAAGATTAAATTCAAAAGAAACAACAAAGAAATTAGTTAGAAAAATTGCAGAACAATTTCATCTTCCTTATTATAGTATCACACCTACTTTTAGTGTATGTCCTATACATGGTTATATTGCCGGAGAGCATAAGGAATGTCCTAAATGTAAATCAGAAAAACAGGAAAAAATAAGGAAAGAAATACTAGAATTAAAAGAAAAAATTTCAATAAGTTAAATAAAAAAATTAAAAAAAGGAGGAATTTTAATGGAAAAAAAAGAAATTTTAGAAAGAATTGAGGAACTTGAAAACGAACTTAAAAATGTTCGTGGGGCAGAATGCGAAATTTATAGCAGAATAGTGGGTTATTTTAGACCTGTAAAACAGTGGAATAATGGCAAACAGGAAGAGTTTTCACAACGTGTTGCTTTTGAAGTTGAAAAAAACACTTCTGAAATTAAAACTCAATAAAAATAATATAATACAAAATTAAAATGCGAATAAATGGCTTTGCTGGAATTTCTTTAATTGATTTTCCAGGGAGAGTTAGTTCAATAATATATACATCGCCATGTAATTTTAAATGCCCATTCTGTCATAATGCATCTTTAATTGAGAAAAATGATAATGTAATTCAGGATTTTTTTATTTTGAGTGAAATAAAAAAAAGAAAAAATTTCATAGACGCGGTTGTTATAACAGGTGGAGAACCAACCCTACAGGATGATTTAGAAGATTTTTTATTTAAGATAAAAGACATTGGATTAAAAATAAAATTAGATACAAATGGTTATTTACCTGAAAAAGTAAGAAAACTTGTTAATAAAAATTTGGTTGATTATATAGCAATGGATATTAAAAGTTCAAAAGAAAAATATTCAAAAGCCTGTGGGGTAAATATAAATTTGAAAAAAATTTTAGAAACAATTAAAATTATTATGACATCAGGTATAGATTATAATTTCAGGACAACCTGTGTGCCAGAACTTGTAAAAAAGGAAGATATTGGAAAAATAGGTGAAATGATAAAGGGAGCCAAACTTTATATCCTTCAGCAATATGATAATGAAAATGTTTATTCGGAAGAATATAAAAAAATTTTTCCTTACTCTGAAAAAGAAATAGAAGAATTTGCAGAAATAGCAAAAAAATATGTTGAAGAAGTCAGGATTAATAATTTATCAAAAGTATTCTAAAAGCAAAAAAAATATAGTTAAATAAATATTGCTATGTTATAATTATTTTATAAAAAATATTCAGGAGGAAGGATATGGAAATAAAGAATGGTTTATTTACATCAGAATCAGTAACATCCGGCCACCCGGATAAGGTTGCGGACCAGATATCGGATGCTGTTTTAGATGAGGTTTTAAGACAGGATCCAAAAGGGAGGGTCGCCTGTGAAACATTGCTTGCAAAAGAACTTGTAGTTGTTGCTGGAGAAATTACAACAGATGCAAAAGTTGATTTTGAAAAAATAGCAAGACAGACAATAAAAGAAATCGGATATTTAAATTCTGATACTGGTGTTGACCCTGATAATTGCAAAGTAATAGTTTCTATAAGCAGACAATCACCTGATATTGCAATGGGGGTTGATAGAGAAGGCGCAGGAGATCAGGGAATGATGTTTGGCTATGCAACAAATGAAACAAAGGAATTTATGCCTTTGCCTATAATATTATCTCACAGGCTGGTAATGAGATTACAGGAAGTAAGGGAAAAAGGAATAATTCCTTATTTAAGACCTGATGGGAAATCACAGGTTTCTGTTAGATATAAAAATAGCAAGCCAGTTGAAATTACAGCTATTGTGGTTTCAACGCAGCATAATCCAGATGTTAGTTTAGAAACAATAACAAAAGATATAAAAAAATATGTTATTGATGCTGTTATGCTGCAAAAACTAATGAAAAAAACAACTAAAATATATGTAAATCCTACGGGAAAATTTGTTGTTGGTGGACCAGCAGGGGATACTGGCGTTACAGGGAGAAAAATTATAGTAGATACTTATGGTGGCATGGGGCGACATGGTGGCGGTGCTTTTTCAGGTAAAGATCCATCAAAAGTTGATAGATCGGCATCATATATGGCGCGTTATATAGCAAAAAATATTGTTGCAGCAGGGCTTGCTAAAAGGGTAGAAGTGCAATTATCCTATGCCATAGGAGTTGCAGAACCAACATCTGTTCTCGTAAATACTTTTGGAACAGGAAAATTAAAGGATACAAAAATTGCAGAAATGATCAGAAAATATTTTTCTTTAACTCCTCGTGGAATAATTGAAACACTTAATTTAAGACGACCTATCTATAAAAAAACAGCAGCATACGGACATTTTGGAAGAAATGAAGAAGAATTTACGTGGGAAAAGTTAGATAAAGTGCCATTATTAAAAGCAGAAATAAAAAAGAAAGGGAAATGATAAATGAAAAAATACGATATTAAAGATTTAAAATTAGCAAATTTAGGTAAAAAAAAGATAGAATGGGCTGAAAAACAGATGCCTGTTTTAAGATTTATAAGGCAGGAATTTATTAAAACTAAACCTTTGAAAAATATAACACTTGCTGCCTGTCTTCATATAACTACAGAAACTGCTAATTTGCTTATAACTTTAAAAGCAGGCGGCGCTTATGTTGTTGCAAGCGCATCCAATCCACTTTCAACACAGGATGACACAGCAGCAGCTCTGGTTAAATATTATAAGATACCTGTTTATGCAAAAAAAGGAGAATCCAATAAAACATATTATGAACATATTCATTCGGTTCTTGCCTACAAACCTGATATAACAATGGATGATGGTGCTGATTTAGTTTCAACGATTCATAAGACACATAGAAGTTTAATTTCTAAAATAATCGGTGGATCAGAAGAAACTACAACAGGAGTAATCAGACTTAAAGCAATGGCAGAAAAAAAGGTTTTAGAGTATCCTATCATTGCGGTAAACAATGCAATGACAAAACATTTTTTTGATAACAGGTATGGAACAGGGCAATCAACAATAGACGGAATTTTAAGGGCTACCAATATTTTATTAGCAGGATTAAATTTTGTTGTATGTGGTTATGGCTGGTGTGGTCGCGGTATTGCAATGCGAGCACGTGGTGCAGGTTCAAATGTAACAGTTGTGGAAACAGATGCGATAAGAGCTTTAGAAGCAAAGATGGATGGATTTTTGGTTATGTCAATGGTAAAGGCAGCTGAGATAGGTGATGTTTTTGTGACAGCAACCGGGGATGTAAATGTAATAAGAAAAGAGCATTTTTTAAAAATGAAAAATGGCGTAATTGTTGCAAATTCAGGGCATTTTAATGTTGAAATAGATCTTTTGACTTTAGAAAAAATATCTAATTCAAAAAAAGAAGTAAGACCATTTGTTATGGAATATAAATTAAAAAATGGGAAAGTAATAAATGTTTTAGCAGATGGAAGATTGGTAAATTTATCTGCCGCAGAAGGCCATCCGGCTTCAGTTATGGATATGAGTTTTGCAAATCAAGCAAAAGCAGCAGAATATTTAATTGTGAAAAAAGGGCAATTAGAAAAAAAAGTTTATGATATGCCAGAAGAAATTGACAGAAAAATTGCTGAACTTAAATTAAAATCTTTGGGTGTTGAGATAGAAAAATTAACTCCTGAGCAAGAAAAATATTTAACAAGCTGGGAAGAAGGAACTTAATAGTTAATGACGAATAACCAACGTAATATTCGGAAATCAGTAGTTCATTTATAAAAGTTTAATTATTATAGGTGGGAAATTCTTTAAGAGATCATTCTTAAGAAGCCGAAAGATAAAGGCAAAATAGGAAATAAGGATAATATAAGGCTAACTAAACAATTTTTGTAGTTGAAAGTTGGCAAGAAGGCAAAACTAAAAGTAATAGTTTAGCCACCATAAGTAAAATTTTTACTACCAATATATTATATTAGCAAATTATATTTACAAATGCA
>DYJU01000029.1 GCA_020722985.1 Candidatus Methylomirabilis sp. | reverse complement strand
GATATGATATTGAAAGAGATGGTATTGAAATAGTTCGGGCAGGGGAGTGGCTGGCAAAATTAGAAGCTTAAAATAAAAATCTATTTATAAAATCCTATTTCATCCACATATAATTCAACTGAATTTAGCGGCTGTGAAATTGTTTGCCAGATTATATCCCTTATATATTTTAAATTATCTGAAAGTTCAGTCTTTTTCCCCCATCCCAAATCCTGTGAAAAAGAAGTAAACGGGATATTAATTAAAGTCCAGTTTTCAGGTGCTAAAAATGTAAATCTATAATCATTATATTCTGTATCTACTTTGCTTCTATCCGGACTTATTACAACATTATATGATTTATTATCACCTTTTGCATAAAAACGTATTCCTTTATAAACGGAAATATCAATATAAGTCTCTGAAAGAGAAGTACCCATTCCTATGTAACCATACTGATATTTTGTTGTAACTTTACCTTTAAATCCTGCACAATATTTACTATTTCTGGCACCTTTTTCAGTCATTTTAAATGTTTTGCCTGCTTCAGGTGAAATATAAGAATCTCCACCGTTTGATTTATCATCATAAGTATACCAGTATTTTCCGAAATCATTTATATTGTTCCCATCTTCGCAATTATCAATTAAAACGATATTTTTTGGTTTTATTTTTTCTTTTGTTTCATCTACTTTTTTTGATTTTTGTCTGATAAATGGTTTTACATCTTCACAACTATCTTTGCTGCCAATTAAAGAAAACATACATAAAGTCAATGCTCCCTGGTAAATCGTCATTTCATTTGTTGCATAGCAGGCACTATCATCATAGTAAACAGCGATATCAGAGTTAAATTTATTGTATTTACTCTGCCCTGAAAGCCGTATATTTAATTTTTCCCATTCATCTTTTTTCATAGGACCTTCTATAGGCATACCAAAAACAATTTCTTTAAGAATTTTTGCTGGTTGAGAATGGACGTTTTCAGGGAAATATTTGCCCATACCTACTATAAAGCAGACACCCCACTGATTTTTTCCAAGTAAATAGTCACGCGAAGAAATAAGCATATCATAATATTTTTTATTATTAAATAATTTCTGGTAAAGATATGCTTTTATGATAACACCAGTTAAAACAGACATAGAACCCCATATATAATCTGCTGACATGCCAAAGATGTTTGAATTGTATCGCTGTAAATTGTAATCAAGATCGCTTTTCATATATTCTCTTAATTTATCCTTTATCATATCAGATGCAAAAGGGGCCAGGTTATAATGAGCAATAAAATTTATGCTACTCCAGTCAAGATAACCATTACCAGAACCACAATTTAAGCCATACATTTCTGCCTGTTTTAAGTATGATGAATTGTTTGTAATTTTATAAAGTTCAACTGCTGCAAGTTCCATATCATCATAAAAAGATGTTTCATTATAAAAATCAGGAGGTATAGAAGGAAGTACTCTTAAATTTTTTCTGGCAAGTTCATATAATTTTTTTGCCAGTAAAAGACATTTTTCTGCATAAGTTTCATCTTTTAAATAGTCCTTCCATATTTTATATGCAAGTGAAAATGATGCTGATGCTCTGGCACAGTTATTTGCGCCAATGCCAAAATAAGCAGGTCTCATTGGTGCTTCATCATAATTTGCCATATCATTATCCGGTAAACGCCAGAAGTTATGGTCTTTTTCGTCACCCACCTGAAAATATGAAACGCCATCAGATGGATTCATTTTCATTATAAAATCCAGACCGTATTTTGCTTCGTCTAAAACATCCGGAATATTATTTTTACCTATGGTTCCATCACTTAAATAATTATCTAAAAATTTATCTGGATTTTGCAGATAAGAAAATAAAAGAAAATAAGTAACATTGGTAGTTGTTATCATAAATTTGATATAATCACCTGCATCATGCCAGCCACCTGATGCGTCAAAATTTTTACCATCATCAGGTCCTCCTTTAGCTTTTGCATCGCGTCTGCTTGTTTTTTCAAATAAATGGCATTTCGTATTAAAATATGGATTATAACCGCATCTCTGAAAATGAAAAAAATTAAGAACTGCTTCGTGCTGATATTTATAGGCGCATTTTGAAATATTAAATTCTGGTGATTTTGTGCCATCTGATAATTCAATATAATAAATTCCATCATCTCTTATATCTGAAAAATCTATTATATAATTATTCTTAAATGAACCAAATTCCCCATAATTTTTACCTAAATCTTTTGGTCCTGAAATTTTTGAATTATCTTTTAATCTTATTACTGAAAAATTAAAATCTGAAATATCATCATTTGAAAAAACAACACCTGTTTTTTTATCATCAGGGAAATAACCTATTTGATTTATTCTTATAAAGGATTCACTAAAAATAAATGAAATAAAAGATAACATAAATATTGTAAAAAAGATTGATTTTTTCATGACTTTGCTCCTTTTTATATAAATTTTTCAAAACTTTTTATATTTTACATTGTCTAAATTAAAAAAGCAAGTAAAAAAACATATTATTTTTATTGATAAAATTTATTTTAGCGATAAAATAAAATCAAAGGTGTTTAAAGATGCAAAAAATTATAATTGCTTTTATCATCACAATAATAACAGCAGATCTATTAATTGCTGCCCCGAGACATATAAGGGTAAATCAGGTTGGGTTTCTACCGGGTGAAACTAAAATTGCAAATCTTTTTTCAAATGATAACCTTTCTGGTGCAACTTTTTCTGTTATAAGAATTTCTGATAATGCAGAAGTTTTTGGCCCTGCATCAATTGGCAACAGAATAGGGAATGCTTATTGCAATTATACATATCATTACAAACTTGATTTTTCTACATTTACAACTCCCGGGACCTATAAAATTGTTTTAAATGCAACCACATCTGCTGAATCATATCCATTTACAATAGATAATTGTGTATATTCCACCAAACAAGAGACAATACTTAATTTTTTCAGAGCGCAAAGATGCGGATTTAATCCATATCTTAATGTTAGTTGCCATACTGCAACTAATACCAGAAAAGATGCCAAAGCAGTTGGCGGTCCAAATCCAGGCGCAGTGTATGATGCAGAAGGTGGATGGCATGACGCAGGTGATTATATTAAATTTATGATAAATGATGCTGCTGCAACTTTTATGCTCCTTTTTGCCTATAAAGAAAATCCATCTGTTTTTGCGGATAATTATTTAGCAAACGGATTGACAGGTTCCAATGGTATACCTGATGTTTTAGATGAAGCAAAATATGGACTTGATTGGATAATAAAAATGCATCCCAATACAAATGAATTTTATTATCAGGTGGGAGATGGTGTTGACCATAATCAATGGCGTCTGCCACAAAATGATAGTGTAAATGGCTATTCAACCACGCCTTATAGGCCAATGTATCACTGTGACAGCGGGAAAGGCGCAAATGTTGCAGGCAAGGCTGCAGCAGCGCTTGCGCTTGCATATATAATATGGAATGGACTCGGTGATACAACCTATGCAAATGCATGCCTGACACATGCTGAACAGATTTATTCTTTTGGAAAAAGTAGAATGTCAGCACAACCATCAACAGATGGATTTTATGATGAAACGACATATTACGATGATATGGAACTTGCAGCTGCTGAACTTTATAAAGCAACAGGTAATTCTTCATACCTTACTGATGCCCAGAATTACGCACAGCAGGCAGATAGTGCATGGGGATGGACTGATTGGGGAACACTTAATTTTTATGCACATTATGAATTATATCCACAGGTAGGAGCTTCTTTTAAAAATACTTTAAAAGGTTATATGCAAAGTGATTTAAACTCTGGCTTTTCAAGTTTAGATGTTTTTGGAATGAATACAACCCAATATATCTGGGGTTCTATGGCACTTTTAACAGCAAATATTTTAAATGCCTATCTTTATAAAAAATTATTTCCGACTGAAACAACTTATGACAATGCTGCAACTTTTGCAAGGGATTATGTATTAGGCAAAAATCAGTGGTCTGTGTGTTTTATAGTAGGACTTGGTTCTGATTATCCTGATGATCCGCATCATCAGATAGCAAGAATAAATAACGTTGATATTTTCGGTATGCCGATAGAAGGACCTGTAACACAAGCAAACTGGAATTCTTATGGTGGGACCGCACCTTCTACTGATCCTTATGCTGCGTTCCAGTCCTCGCAGGCAATTTATTATGATTACTGGGAGGATTATTCAACAAATGAACCAACAATATGGCAGACAGGCATTACGCTTGCAATGTTTACTTTACTTTCTCAGCAAAATTGTTTTGTCAGCACGCCTACAAATACACCAACTGCTTCTTTGACTTTTTCACCTTCTAAAACACCAACTTTTACTCTTACACCAACAAGAACTAATACTATAACAGCGACATTTACTAACAGCAGCACAAGGACTCGAACACCAACTTTTACAGCAACCAATAAATTAACATCCTCACAGACTTATACTCCTTCAATAACACAGACTTTTACAGGAACAAGAACCTTTCCCGCAACAAATACATATACACATACAGCAACTTTAACATTAACAAACACAAATACAAATACACCAACATCAACTCAAACAACCACTTATACAAATACTCAAACAAAAACATTAACAGAAATAATAACAGGGACACAAACGCCAACATGGACGCCTTCACTGACACCTTCGGTGATACCTTCTGTGACATTTACTTCAACTTCTCAATCAACTTTTACTGCAACAAATACTTCTACGCGAACTTATACAAGAACATCAACTTCAACTGCGACATTTACATCAACTGAATCACCAACTTTCACTGCAACTGTTTCGCTGACTTTAACCTTCACCACATCTGTCACATCAACTTTTACAAATACTTCAACAGCAACAGGGACTTCAACTGTTATTTTTACCCCAACCAGAACAAATACACATATACCAACTGCAAGTTTTACTCCAACACCAAAATCTGATGAAGAATTAAAAGTAGAAATAGAAAATTTTTATCCAAATCCAGTTATAAAGGGTAGTGATTTAATAATAAAATTAAAAATAAATAAAAGCGTAGAAGAAATAAAGATAAGAATATATACAGTGGCATTGAGATTAACAGGAGAGATAGATGCAGAAATAAATTTAGATAACACAGTGAAAATAAAAGGGGAAGAGATAAAGGATTTAGCAAATGGAGTATATTATTATATGATAAGTATAAAAGATGAAAATGGAAAACAATGGACAACAAAAATAAAAAGTTTTATAATTATAAAATGAAAAATTTTTTCATTATAATTTTATTTTTAATATTTGTTTTTAATAATATAGCAAAAGCGGATTGCCGTTTACTTGCTTATTATCCTGATTGGGTTTCATCTTATAAATACGATAAAATACCATATACTAAACTTACCCATATCTGCCACGCATTTATGGAACCTGATACAAACGGTAATGTATCAGGGCCAACTGTAGAAACAGGTCTTATCACAAATGCACATACAAATGGAGTAAAAGTTTTAGTGTCAGTTGGAGGGGCTGGTGTTCCATCTTCTACTTTTTCAACACTTATGAATAATCCAACTGCCAGAAATAATTTAATTGATAATATATATAACTTTTGCGCAACTTATGGTTATGATGGCGTTGATATTGACTGGGAATATCCGCGGAATTCAACAGACCAGGCAAATCTAAATACTTTTATTACTGATTTAAAAAATAAATTTAATTCATCGCCACAACCAGCACCAACATGGCTTATTGCAATGGCTGTTCCGGGTGGTTCATGGGGATGCCAGTATATTGATTTTAATTATTTAAATACTTATGTTGATTTTTATAATGTTATGACCTATGATATGCACGGTTCATGGAGCGACCATTCAGGTCATAATTCTGCAATTTACAGAGGAAGTGATCCATGCACTTCTGCTAATTGCCAGTCATATATGAATTATATAATAATACTAGAGGAGTTCCTGCTTCTAAAGTAAATATGGGGATGCCATTTTATGGTTATGATTTTACAACAACAGAAAATTTATATGATAGTTGTGGTGGAAATTGTTCTGCAACATACACTCCATATTCATCAATCGCTCCACTTGTTGGTAACGGTTATACATATTACTGGGATTCTGCTTCTTTAGTTCCTTATCTGCGTAAAGATTCAGGAGCGGGAGTTATCTCTTATGATAATCCACAATCAATAGAACAAAAAGTTTATTATGCTTTAATTACCCGTTCTGCAGGCGGAGTTTTTATGTGGGAAATTACTCAGGATTATATGTCTGGAACACAACCGCTTATGGACGCGATGTATAATGCATATTTAAATGTATGCGGTGCAACCCCAACTTTTACAATGACTGTTACAGGAACACCTCCTACCAGTACACCTACACCACTGCCAACACCGCTTAGAGTCAATTGCGGTGGTCCACAATATACAGGCGGAGATAGTAGAGTATGGCTTGCTGATAAAGAATATACTGCTGGTTCATGGGGTTATATAGGCGGTCAGGCTGGCACTGATTCAACTCCTGGAGAAGTTTTAAATACAAATGACGATACTCTTTATTATACAGAAAGATACGATAACCCTACTTATAGATTTGATGTTCAGAATGGTGAATGGACAGTTATTTTATATTTTTCTGAATTTTATTATACCTCTTCTGGACAGAGGGTTTTCTCTGTGAGTATAGAAGAAACTCCTGTTCTCACAAATTATGATATCATAGCAGATACCGGTGGTCAGGATAGGGCAGTTGCAAAACAGTTTACTTTTAATATTTCAGACGGAAGGATTGATATAACTTCATCATCCACTGTTGACCTTGCTAAATTTTCTGCAATTGAAATAATACCAGGAAGCGTAAATACGCCAACCCCAACATTTACTTCAACTCCAACAAGAACAAACTCTTCAACATCAACCAGAACATCAACTTTAACCTGGACAGCAACTTCAACAAATTCAGGGACATATACAGAAACAGCAACTTATACATTTACTGAAACTTTTACTCAAACGAATACTTTTACATCAACAGCGACCCAGACGCAAACAAATACTTTTACTGATACAGGAACTCCAACAGAAACAGTAACTGGGAGCCAACCACCCACATGGACATCAACTGATACCTTTACTTTAACATTTACTCCTTCTTTTACCGCTACAAGCACATTTACAATGACTTTTACTTTTACAAATACGCAAACAGATATAGAGACATATACCAGAACTTTTACAGCAACACCTACTTTTTCACCTACGCCATCAGGGACATTTGATATTAAAACCTGCGGAATAAGATTGGTGGCATATTATGTGGACTGGGATGTAAATTACAGAGCAGATAAAATACCTTATGATAAATTAACTCATATAAATCATGCCTTTATATGGCCTAATGCAGATGGCAGTTTGGGTTATGGACCTTCTTATCTTGAACCACAACTTATAACCAGTGCACATAATAAAGGAGTAAAAGTTTTGCCAAGCATAGCGACCGGTGCTTTTTCATCTGTTGTTGCTGATGCAGGTTTAAGATCAACCCTGATAAATAATATTGAAAGTTTTATAAGAACCAATGGTTATGATGGTATTGATATTGATTGGGAAGGACCGCAAAATGCAACAGATAGAGAAAATCTAAATTTATTTATCCAGGGATTAAGACAGAAATTTAATACTTCACCGGCACCTGCACCTTCGTGGTTTATCACAATGGCAGTAGGCGGAACTGATTATTATGGACAGTGGTATGATTATGCAACTTTAAATAATTATATAGATTTTTATAATTTAATGACCTATGATATGCATGGTGCATGGAATAGTTATGCTGCACATAATGCACCACTTTTCAGAGGTTCTAATCCTTATGATAGTTTAACCTGTGAAACAGAAGTGAATTATCTTGTTCAAACTCGCGGGATACCTGCAAATATGATAAATATGGGAATGCCTTTTTATGGATTGAATTTTACAAATGCATCGGATTTATATGCTTTTTGCAATGGCTCCTGCACAGTCCAGACACCTATGTTTTATGAAATTTATCCTTTAATAGGAAATGGCTGGACATATAACTGGGATTCTGGTTCTCTGGTTCCCTATCTTATAAAAGATAATGGGGATGGAGTTATTTCTTATGATAATGAAATATCTATATCAGGTAAAGTCAATTATGCACTTTCAACCAGAAATTTAGGTGGGGTTTTTATGTGGCACCTGTCGGGCGATTATATTTCAGGTAATCAACCGTTATTTAACGCAATGTATGAAGCGTGCAGAAATGAATGTTTAGGTGTTACACCAACTTTTACTTCTACTGCCACTTTTGCACCATGGCAGTTTACACCAACCCCGACTGTTGAATTAAGTTTTTCTGATGGGAAAATAATTTTATATCCAAATCCTATATTCAATGGCAATGATTTAAAAGTAAGATTTAACCTGAATAAAAACGCAAAATTGTTTAAATTAAAACTTTATTCTCAGAGTTTTAGATTAATTTACGAAATATCACAGAAAGTAAATTTACTTTCAGGTGAAAATACAGTTATATTAAGAGCGAAATATTTTAATAACCTTGCCAAGGGAATGTATTTTTATGTGGTTTTAGTTGAGGATGAGAATGAAAATGAAATAAAAAGTAAAATAGGAATTCTGTTAAAACAATAATTTTAATTATTTATTAAAAAATTTACAAAAAAAAATTGAAATTTATACTATTCATGGTTAAACTATTATAAAAGAAGTTCCTTCTCCCCTGAGTGGAGAAGGATAGGATGAGGGGGTTTTTTGTTACGGTTAGTATACTGCAGGAAATAATATAGAATATTGAGTTTTTGGGATAATGAGTTTTTGACAAATAAAGAGGGGGCTTGAAAATACTTAACGAGTGCAATACCCCTTCACCCTTGCCCTCTCCCCCAAGGGTAGAGGGAAAAAGGAAAATAAAGGGCGGACGAGGATGACGAAGTAATCTGGCAGTTGAAAAGCGGAAGAAAACAAAGAGAGAAGTCATCCGGTAATAAAAGCAGGATTGGTTGTCCACCCGTGTGTTTCTTAGAAAGACGCCCAGGGAGGGGCGTCTATACCATAATTTTTAGCCTTTTAAAAAGTCCACACTTTATTATACATTAATAGGTATTTAACTGATTTGCATTTGTTAAAATAATTTGCTAATATATTGGTAGTAAAAATTTAACTTATGGCAGATAAACTATTACAAAATATTTCCCATATACATTAACCTTTTAATTTCTTTCGTTGACAAAATTAAAAGGCAATTTATAATTAATTATAATTTAAAAAAGGAGAAAAGGTGAAGAAAAAAATATTTTTTATTTTAATTTTATTTTTCATTTTAAATCTATATGCAAAAGATAACACAATAATAATTTATAAAACTAAAGCATTTATAAACGAGAGTAAAAAAATTGATATAAAAAAAGGATATAATACTATTAATTTTTCCTTAAATGATGAAAACATAGATAATAATTCTATATTTTTAAATATAGAAGATACCGATATAAAAAATTTATCATATAAATTTGTTGATATAAATGATTTTGAAATTACATCAGGATTAAAAGTTAAGGTTTTTTTAGAATCAAAAGTAATAGAAGGAGAAGTAATTTCATTTTCAAATGATCTGATGCTAAAAACTGAAAAATCTATAATAAAAATAAATAGGGATAAAATCATATCTATAGAATTTTTTAAAAATGAGGCAGAAATGTCAATGCCGAATGATTTGGTTATTAATTTTTATTCAACCGATACTAAAAAAACCAATTTAGATTTAAGTTATTTCGCCAGTTCGCTTAAATGGTTTCCAAAATATAATTTAATTTTAAATGAAAATGAAGATAAAATGAAATTGGAAATAAATTTTATAATTAAAAATAATGGTAATAGAAGTTTTAAAAAGAGTAAATTGTTTGTGCTCGCGGGCGATATTCAAACTGAAAATTATCATAGAAAGCAACCATTTTTATTAAAAGCAGCAGTGCATGGCGTAGATGAAAGTAATATAACGCCAGAACCCCTTTCTGATTTTTATGAATATGATATTGCAGGATTATATGATTTAGCAGCAAGGGAAATGAGAACAATAAATTTTATAAAGACAGATATTAAAAATTTCACAAAAGAGTATATTTATGATTCGGAAATTTATAAAAATAATGTATTTGCAAATTTTTCTTTTTTAAATACAAAGGAAAATAACTTAGGATTTCCTTTACCTGCAGGAGAAATTCATTCATATATTGAAAAAGATAAAATTTTACATTTCATAGGCAAAAATAACATAAAAGATACTTCTGAAAAAGAAAAAATAGAAATTAAAACTGGTCAAATTTTTGATATTAAAGTAGAAAGGAAACAGATTGAAACCAATAAGATAGATGAAAAAATATGGGACGAAAAATATAGTATTTTATTTGAAAATTTTAAAAATAAAAAGGTAAAAATTAAAGTAAAAGAAAGAATAAATTCTTTATTCTGGGAGATAAAAGAAAGTAATTTTAATTATAAAAAAATTGATAGCAGGACAATAGAATTTGATTTAGATATTGATGCTGGAAAAATTTTTGAAATTATATATAAAGTGAGAAAAAAATATTAAAACTCTTGCCTATTTATAATAAATTATGTAAAATTGTTATCTGTTTTTAAAACAGTGGGGCAGTAGCTCAGCTGGGAGAGCATCAGGCTGGCAGTCTGAGGGTCGGCGGTTCAATCCCGCTCTGCTCCACCATCTATGGTAATAACTTTAGCGCACCGCTAAGATTAAAGGAAGAATAAATGAAAAAAGAAAATAAAAATTTTATAAAAGAATTCATTATCAATACCTTAAAAGGTATCTACATAGGAATTGCAAATATAATATCAGGGGTTTCGGGCGAAACTCATGCAATAATTACAGGTATTATTGAAAGATTGATAAAAACTATAAAATTTTTTAATTTAAAAGAATTGCAACTTTTATTAAAATTTAAAATAAAAGATTTAATTAAATATATTGATTTTTACTTTCTTTTAGCATTTTGCATAGGAGTGATAATAGCAATTTTATCTGTTGCAAAATTATTTAGTTTTTCTATTAAAAATTATCCTTTTTATATCTGGATTTTCTTCTTTGATTTAATTGGACCATTTACTTTAGGTTGTGCAATTGTTATTGCCTTTGCTAATGTTTTTTTACTTATAATAAAAAAATTTCATAATAAAACTATTGATTCTTTAACCGGCTTTATTGTTGGTTTCCTTAACTTTATATTGCCCTGGGAAAAACCTATTTTTACACTTGCTTCATCTGGTAATATACTTATAGAAAAAGTAGAGCATAAAATTTTAAAATATCAGAATTTTGTTCCTTATAAATTTTCTAATGAAGTCTTTAGAGCGATTATTTGTGCAATTACTGGAATATCAGTTATTTATATTACTGAAAAAGTGGTTGAAAAATAAAATGTATTTTCAGGACCTTATTTTTACCTTACAGAAATACTGGGCTAAAAAAGGGTGCATAATTACTCAGCCCTATGATTTAGAAAAAGGCGCTGCTACTTTTTCTCATTCTACATTTTTCAGATGCCTGGGTAAAAATCCCTGGAAAGTTGCTTATATAGAACCCTGCAGACGCCCTAAAGATGGACGGTATGGAGAAAACCCGAATAGATTGCAGCATTATTATCAGTATCAGGTTATTTTAAAACCCTCTCCTTATAATATACAGGAACTTTATCTTAACAGTTTAGAAGCAATCGGAATAAAAATAAAAGAACATGATGTTAAATTTAACGAAGATGACTGGGAATCGCCAACTCTGGGTGCTTCCGGGCTTGGATGGCAGGTATGGTTGGATGGTCTGGAAATTACCCAATTTACTTATTTTCAACAGATGGCAGGGATAGAGTTAGACCCTATATCTGTTGAATTAACTTATGGCCTTGAAAGAATAGCAATGTATATACAGAATGTAAAAAGTGTTTTTGATTTAAAGTGGAATAAAGATTTAACCTATGGTGATATATTTTTAAGAAATGAAAAAGAATTTTCCGCATATAATTTTGAATATGCTGATATAGATATGTTGCTTGATGTTTTTAATAAATTTTATAACGAAGGTTTATCGCTTGTAAATAAAAATTTACCAATAGCATCTTATGATTATGTTTTAAAAATTTCACATATTTTTAATATACTGGATGCGAGGCATGCAATATCAATTTCAGAAAGACCGAGTTTTATTAAAAAAGTAAGAGACCTGGCAAAGTTATGCGCTGAAAAATATTTAAAAGTTTAAAATAGGATTAAAATATGGTGGAAACAAAAAAGATTAAAAATAATAAAGTTTTATTAGAGATAGGGTTTGAAGAAATTCCAGCGGATTATTTAAAATCTGCTTTACTAAAATTAAAAGAACTTACTGAAAAAAGTTTATCTGAAAACAGGGTGGAATATAAAAAAATAGAAACTCATTACACAGTAAGGAGATTTGTCTTATATATAGAAGGGATTTCTGAAAAACAAAAAGATTTATCATACGAAAAAAAAGGTCCAAAATATACAATAGCATATAAAAATGGTAAATTAACTGACATTGGCATTAATTTTTTAAAAAGTAATAATTTAAAGGAAAACGATATTAAAATAAAAGAAGAAAAAAATGAAAAGTATTTATTTGTTCATATATTTGAAAAAGGTAAGAAATCTCAGGATATATTAAAAGAATTTTTTTCCGGGATAATTAAAAATTTAAGTTTTCCTAAAAAAATGAAATGGGAAGAAACTAATTTTTTATTTGCACGTCCTATAAGATGGATTTTATGTCTTTTTAATGACAGGATAATCAAATTTTATCTTGCATCCATTATAAGTTCTAATAAAACAAAAACGCATAAATATATTTTTAATAATAAATATATAACTATAAAAAATCCGGATGATTATTTTAAAATTATAAAAAAATCCGGAATTATTTTAGACCAGGAAGAAAGAAAAAATATAATTTTGAAAGAAATAGAAAAAAAATTAGAAAATTATAAATTAAAATTGATAAAAGATGATGGACTACTTGAAAAATTAGCATCTTCTGTAGAAGCAATTTCTGTTATGATAGGTGAATTTGACAAAAGATTCCTTTATCTTCCTGAAAAAGTGATAATAACAGCGATGCGAGAACATCAGAGATATTTTGCTGTTTGTGATTTACAGGGAAAATTAACAAATTATTTTGTTAATATAAAAGATGGAAAAGACATAAATAATGATTTTATAGTAAAAAAACACGCAGAAGTTTTGTATGCCCGCCTTTCAGATGCTGAGTTTTTTTATAATGAGGATTTGAAAAATAAATTAGAAAATAATCTTACATCTTTAAAACAGGCAATTTTCATAACAGGACTTGGGACAATGTTTGAAAAGGTAGAAAGGTTAATAAGCACTGCGGCAAAAGTAGGTGAGTTTTTGGGATTTAATATTGAATTAATTCAAAAAATCGCTAAATTATGTAAATGTGATTTAGTTACAAATATGGTGGAAGAAAAAGAATTCGCTGTTTTACGTGGTTATATGGGAGGAGTATATCTTGAAAAACAGGGGGAGAGTAAAGAAGTTTATCTTGCTGTGAGGGACCATTATTTGCCAAATTTTGTTTCTGATGAATTGCCAGAAACAAAGGAAGGGGCAATTATATCTTTAATAGATAAAATGGATAATCTGTGTGGATTTTTTATTGCGGGCTTTAAACCAACAGGAAGTAAAGATCCGTATGCTGTCCGTCGCCAGGCATTAAATATAATTTATTTAATTTTAGGTAAAAAAATAGATATTAAATTAAAGGAAATAATTTCTTTTGTGCTGGAAGAATATAAAAAACAGTTTAATAAAGAATATGATATAAATGAAATAATTGATTTTTTTAAACAGAGAGAGATAAACTATTTAAAAGATGAAGGTATTGATTATGATATTACAAATGCAGTGATAGAAATTTCAGAACTTTCAATACTTGATGATTTTGAAAAAGCAAAAGTTTTGCAGGAAAAAAGGAAAGAAAAAGATTTTAATTCAATAATTTTTGCAATAAGCAGAATTAATAATATAGTTCCGGAAAAATACGAAGGCGGTCAGATTAACATTGATTTATTTGATTGTCAGGAAGAAAAAAATTTATATAATAAATTCATATCAAATAAAGAAAAATTAATAGAGTTGTTAAATACAAAAAAATATAAAGATGTTTTTGAACTGATTGCTAATTTTAAGCCAGAGATTGATGAATATTTTGAAAAAGTTTTAGTGATGACAGATGAAGAAAACAAAAAATTAAATAGATTGAATATGTTATTTGAAATGAAAAAAGAATTTAATAAATTTATTGATTTTGGAAGGATTGTGGTGGATAGAGTGTAAAATCTTGCCCGATGTTAATTATTAAATGACAGGTGGGAAGTTGTGGATGTTCAATATTAGATGTTTTATAAAAATATAAGGAGAAAGATTATGGCAGATATTTTAGAAGTCAAAGATGATACTTTTGAAAATGAGGTTTTAAAATCAGAAAAACTAGTTGTGGTAGATTTTTGGGCTGATTGGTGTATGCCCTGTAAAATGTTATCTCCAACTGTTGAAAAAGTTGCAAAAGATTATAAAGATCAATTAAAAGTGTGCAAATTAAACGTGGATGAAAATCAGCAAACAGCAGCATCTTTTGGAATAAGAAGTATACCAACATTATTATTTTTCAAAAATGGTGAAGTTGTAGAACAGATAATAGGTGTTGTAAATGAAGTGCAATTAAAAAAGATAATAGATAAAGTCCTGTAATAGTTTGGCTATCATAAGTCCACTTGTAAAAGTGTGGATATTAGAAGGAAACACCTGACGGTGTCATATTCAGGAAACCGAAAGAGAAGGGAAGAAAGAAAAATAAGGGTGGACGAGCATGACGAAGCAATCTTGCAGTTGAAAAACGAAGGCAAGAGATAAAAAGCAAGATTGCCTCTATAACGCTCGCAATGACAAAATACTGCTTGACTTCACAATGACAGAGCAAAAAATTTATATTTAGACCAATTTTATTTTATCAATTACTAAAATATCCCAAAAACTTATATAATTTTTATTGACAAAAAAATCTTATAATATAAAATAAAATTTAATTAGAGAAAAATTTCTCAAACTTTTAAAGGCTTATTAATGACAATAAAAAACAAAATAGAAAATAAAGTAAAATTAATTAATAAACAAATAGATCTTTTTAATGGCAATATGAAAAGAGAAAGTTTGAAAAAAATATTTTCAAAAATTAATTTTAATTCAGGTAAAAGGATACGCGGTTTACTTCTTTTGTCTATTGCAGAAGCAGGAGGAGTTAAAATAAATTCTACTCTTTTATCTTATGCCGCGTGCCTTGAACTTTTGCATTTAGGTAGTTTAATACATGATGATGTTATTGATGATTCTGAAAAAAGGCGCGGAATTTTAACACTTCATAAAATATTTGGAAAAGAATTATCTATTTTAGCTGGAGATTATCTTTTTTCTTTTGTAAGCAAAATAATATTCAAAAAAAGAGATCTGAAAATTTTTGATGTTTTTATTAATTCAGTAAATGACATCTGTTCAGGGGCAATAGAAGAGATATATTATAAAAATAATATCTCTTTGACAGAAGATAAATATATAAAAGTTATTTCACAAAAAACAGGTTCTTTGATATGCGCAAGTGTTGAAATAGGTGCTTTAATTGCAAAAATTGATTTAAAAACATTTAATTATTTAAAAAAATACAGTTTTTTTTGTGGTATTGCATTTCAGATAATAGATGATATTTTAGATATAACTGGTAATGAAAAAGAATTAGGGAAACCAGTCGGTAGCGATATATATGAAGGCAAAATTACATTGCCGCTTTTAAAGGCATTAAAAAATAGCAAATTAAATCAAAGAAAAGAAATAATAGAAATATATAAAAGTAAAAATACAAAAGAAAATTTAAATAAAATAATTGATTTTATTAAAAGAAATAATGGCATAGAAGATGCCAAATTGGTAGCTGAAAATTATATAAAAAAAGCCAAAAAATACCTTTTAAAATCTGATTTAAAAGGCAATAAAGAAGAATTAATTTATATTACTGATTATATAATAAATAGAACTTTTTAAAATATAAGGAGTTAAAATGGAATATGGTGTGCTTTTTACTTTTTTAGTGGTTGCTGTTGTTTTTACTGCAGCAGGCATCATAGTAAATTATTTGCTGATGCCATCAAAACCTAACAAAGAAAAAAATACCATTTATGAATGCGGATTGGATCCAGAAGGCAATGCCAGGATAAGATATAATCTGAGGTTTTATGTATTTGCGCTTATGTATGTGATATTTGCGGTGGAGGCTGTTTTTTTAATTCCATGGGCAATAATTTATAAAAAAATAACAGGATGGTTCCCGCTTATAGAAGGTTTAATTTTTATTTTTATACTTATTTTAGGTCTTTTATACGCATGGGAAAAAGGTGATTTGAAATGGGTTTAATGAATGGTGTAGATCCTTTAATTATAAAGAAAATTCCAGGCGGACAGATTATATTAACTTCTTTAGAATGGATTATAAATACATCCCGTAAAAATTCAATATGGACTGTAACCTTTGGTTTACGATGCTGCGCAATTGAAATGATGTCAACAGCAGCGGCAAAATATGATTGGGCGAGATTTGGTTTAGAAGTGCCTGCGGCATCACCGAGAAGGGCAGATATGATGATTGTTGCAGGAACTGTAGTGAAAAAAATGGCGCCTGTTGTAAAAAGATTATACGAGCAGATGCCTGAACCAAAATATGTATTAGCGATGGGTGCCTGTGCCATATCAGGTGGTCCTTTTAAATATGATACATATTCAGTGGTAAAAGGCGTTGATAAAATTATACCTGTTGATGTGTATATCCCCGGTTGTCCACCAAGACCCGAAGCATTATTTGATGGAATTATGAAATTGCAAAATAAAATTATGAAACAAAGATTGGTAATGGAAGCAAAATAATGAATTATCAGGAATTATTAACTAAAATAAAAGAGAGGATTAATGTTTTAGAAGCAAGAGAAGATTTAAGTATATTAAATGCCAGTATAGAAAAATCTAAAATAAGAGAAGCAATGCAATTTTTAAAACAGGGATTAAATTTTGACCATCTTAATTTTTTAACAGCAATTGATTTAATAGCAAATAATCAGATTGAACTTGTATACCATTTATATTCATATAAAACAGGTAATAGAGTTGTAATAAGGGTTAAATTAGAAAGAGAAAAATCCGAAATTAAAACCATATCTGATATTTTCAGAACAGCAGAATGGCATGAAAGAGAGACTTATGAGATGTTTGGAGTAAAATTTTTAAATCATCCAGATTTAAGAAAACTATTATTGCCAGATGAAATAGAGATGCCTTTACGCAAAGATTTTACACATCCAGATTTTGAAAAATTGCCGGAGATATAATAAATGAGCAAAATTCCAATTGAGATAGAAAAAGGGCTGGAGACAGATGAATATATTTTAAATATGGGACCACAGCACCCGAGCACGCATGGTGTTTTACGGGTTGTATTAAAGTTAGATGGCGAAGTTGTAAAAGATGCTGTTCCTGATGTGGGTTATATTCACACAGGGCTTGAAAAAATTTTTGAAAATAGGAAATATGATCAGATAATTCCTTATACTGATAGAACAGATTATTTATCTGCTGTTAACAATAATTTAGCATATTGTCTTGCCATAGAAAAATTACTCGGTATAGAAGTGCCAGAAAGAGCAAAAATAATGAGGGTAATTTTATCTGAATTAAACAGGATAATGAGTCATCTTCTCTGGTATTCTGCCTATGGACTGGATATGGGCGCTTTGACACCTATAATTTATGCATTCCGTGAAAGGGAAGAAGTGATTGATTTAGTTGAATCAATGACAGGTGGCAGATTAACGCATAATGCTTTAAGGATAGGTGGATTTAAATGTGACTTGCCAGGAAATTTTATTAAGAATTTAAAGAAATTTATTTTACATTTTAATGATAGGATAGACGAATATGAAGCTTTACTTATAGATAATGTAATTTTTACAAATAGAACTAAAAATATAGGAATTTTAAAAAAAGAAATTGCTATTAACTATGGTGTAACAGGTCCATCTTTGCGTGGTTCTTCTGTTGCTTATGATTTAAGAAAGATACAGCCATATTCTGGTTATGAAAAATTTAATTTTGAAGTATGCACAGGCGAAAATGGAGATACTCTTGATAGATGCAGGGTAAGGATGAATGAGATGAGACAGAGTTTAAAGATTTTAGAACAGGCAATTGATTTATTAAAAGAAGGTGAAATTATGGCAAAGGTGCCAAAGATTATAAAACCAGCACCTGGTGAAGTTTATTGCGCAGTAGAAGGACCAAGGGGAGAAGTGGGAGTTTACATTGTAAGTGATGGTTCTGAAAAACCATACAGGATAAAATTAAGGTCTCCTTCTTTTTCAAATTTAAGTGTTTTAAAGGAAATAGTTGTAGGTTATAAAATAGCAGATTTGGTTGCAATAATGGGTAGTCTGGATCTTGTGATACCGGAGATAGACAGATGAATATCTGTAAACTTAAGGAGAACTGATGGAGTTAATAAAAAACATTTTATATAATACAGATAAAGTTTTGAAAGATTTTTATAACTGGTCTCATAATTTATGGGTATCATTTAATTTACCTGTAATTTTACTTGATATAATTTTTTATCTATTGATAACAGCTGCTGTTGCTGCGTTTTTAGTTTTTAATGCACTTTTTATAATTTATTATGATAGAAAAGTTGCAGCAAAATTTCAGGTAAGATATGGACCTAACAGGGTAGGTTACAAAGGAATATTACAGACATTGGCAGATACTATAAAATTAGTGATAAAAGAAGATATAAATGCAGAAAAAGTTGATAAAATAATCTTTTTCCTTGCTCCATTTTTGGTTTTTATCCCTGCATTTATGGTGTTTTTAGTTATACCGTTTGGAAAAGGATTAATACCTGCAGATCTTAATATTGGAATACTTTATGTTCTTGCAATAACCGGGCTTTCTGTTTTAGGAATTTTATCAGCTGGCTGGGCATCAAATAATAAATATTCCTTAATCGGTGGTATGCGATCTGCGGCTCAAATTGTAAGTTACGAAATACCAACAGTTTTAGTTATTTTATCTATTTTACTTCTTTCAGGAAGTTTAAAAATGGGAGATATAGTAAATGCCCAGAGCAGTATAACTAAATGGTTTATTTTTATGCAACCTGTTGGTTTTATTTTATTTTTAATTGCAGCAAATGCTGAGATAAACAGAGCGCCTTTTGATCTGCCTGAAGCAGAATCAGAATTAGTTTCAGGATTTATCACAGAATATTCTGCATTAAAATTTGCTTTTTTCTTTCTTGCTGAATACACAAATTTATTTCTGGCTTCTGCAATTGCAACGACTTTATTTTTAGGGGGCTGGCAGGGACCTTTTTTACCACCTTTTGTATGGTTTATAATAAAGACCTATCTGGTTGTAACTTTTCTTATGTGGACCAGGTGGACTTTCCCGAGAATAAGAGTTGATCAATTGATGGAATTTTCATGGAAATATTTAACCCCTATTGCTTTTATTAACCTGATTATAACTGCAATTATTATTAAATTTGTCTAAGGTGAAAAATGTTTAATTACATTAAAAATATAATTACAGGAATTATAAGTTTATGTGATGGGTTGTCAGTTACTTTAAAACATGTTTTTAGAAAACCCATAACGCTGCAATATCCCGAACAAAAACCAGATTTACAATTAAGATTTCGTGGCAGGTTGGTTATGCCTATTGATCCTGAAAAAAATGATAATCGCTGCACTGGCTGTATGATGTGCGCAAAGATTTGTCCCAATCATTCAATAATGGAAATAGAAAAAGTTATGGAGGATGGAAAACCAAAGCCAAAAGTAAAAAAATATATTTATAACTTTGGCACATGTATGTTTTGCAATCTGTGTGTTGAAGTATGTCCTTTTGCAGCAATTATAATGTCTGATGAATATGCTTTAGCAGATGAAAATAAAGAGAAATTCATTTTAGATTTAGTTGCAGAAAGATATAATTTAACCGGTAAAAAATTAAACTGGTGGAAATCAAAATTTAAAAAAGAACCAGCAGAAGAAAAGGTGCAAAAATGATAAGTTTAATTTTCTTTTATATTTTTGCTGTTTTGATAGTTATATCTGCAATTTTTGTGGTAATATCAAAAAATATTTATTATTCAGCATTGTGGCTTGCGTTAACTTTATTTTCAGTTGCTGGAGTATTTATTTTATTAAATGCATATTTTCTTGCAGGTATTCAGGTTTTAATTTATATAGGAGCGGTTGTTGTCCTTACAATATTTGTTATTAATTTAACAAAAGAAATAGAAGGCAAGAAAGAAAAGCAGCATAACAAACAGGTTATACCGGCATTGCTTGCTTCACTGACCGGTGCAGTTTTGATAATCCTTGCAGTTTTAAAGACCGATTGGTCTTCACGTATTATAAACTGGACAGCATATGATGAAACGGCAAAATTAGGAAATTTTTTACTTGCTGATTTTGTTATACCTTTTGAAGCGGCGTCTGTTCTTTTGCTTATAGCACTTATTGGTTCTATTGCAATTGTATCTTTAGATAAGGAGAATAAATAATGCTTACGCTTATGCATTTTATAATTTTAAGTGTAATTTTATTTTTTATAGGAATTTTTGGAGTTTTAACACGAAGAAATGCAATAGGTATTTTAATGTCTTTAGAATTAATTTTTAATGCGATAAATATTAATATGGTTGCTTTTTCAAAATTTTTAACACCACAGGAAATTTACGGAGTGATTTTTACCGTATTTATAATAACTGTTGCTGCTGCAGAAAGTGTGTTAGGACTTGCTATTATACTTGCTATTTACAGGTCAGGGCAGAAAATTTTTGCTGATGAAATGAATTTGATGAAATGGTAGAGAGTGGCATTGATGGTTGCTGGATATCAATTGCCGATAAAAAAGATATTTTGGTTTGTTTGATTAATTGAAATTAAATTTTAAATTTAATAAAAAGGAGGCAAAGTGGAAAAGATTTTATTGAGCGGCTTTTTGCTGGTGGTTTTGCCTTTTTTAGCATTTTTAATAATTGTTACATTTACGAAACGCTTTAAAATGCTAAGTGCATTAATTTCTATAACAGCAATTTTTATATCCTTTATACTGTCAATTATTATTTTGGTATGGCAACTAAAAGACCCATCAAGTTTTTTAAAATATGATATTCCATGGCTTTATATTGGAAATTTAAAAATGAATATTGGAATTATAATAAATTCTTTAACTGCTATTATGCTTTTAGTTGTAACAACCGTAAGTTTGCTTGTTCAGATTTATTCAATAAGTTATATGAAAGGGGATGAAGGGTTTTCTAAATTTTTTGGCTTCATATCATTGTTTTCTTTTTCAATGCTTGGAATAGTTATTTCAAATAATCTTTTGCAACTTTATATTTTCTGGGAATTGGTTGGTTTATGTTCTTATTTACTTATCGGATTCTGGTATTTTAAACCTGAAGCGGCTGATGCAGGTAAAAAGGCATTTGTCGTAACACGTTTTGGTGATTTTGGATTTTTAATAGGAATATTAATTATAAGTTATCTTTCGGGAACTTTTGACATTTTAGAAATAGAAAATTTTGTAAAGAACGGTACCCTTTCAGATAAAATGTTACTTATAGTTGTTATATTGCTTTTCTGTGGAGCAATTGGTAAAAGCGGTCAATTCCCATTGCATGTCTGGTTGCCTGATGCAATGGAAGGTCCCACTCCTGTTTCTGCCTTAATTCATGCTGCAACAATGGTTGCTGCAGGGGTTTTTATGGTGGCACGTCTGTTTCCAATATTTTCAGCATCTCCTGATGCAATGCTTTTTATTGCTTACCTCGGTGCTTTTACTGCTCTTTTTTCTGCAACTATTGCTTTAACGCAGGATGATATTAAAAGAGTTCTTGCATATTCAACTTTAAGTCAGTTAGGTTATATGATGCTTGCTTTGGGTTCTGGTGGTTATGTTGCAGGGATGTTTCATCTTTATACCCATGCATTTTTTAAAGCATTATTATTTCTGTGTGCCGGCAGTGTAATACATGCAATTCATTCAAATAATATATGGCAGATGGGTGGGTTACATAAAAAAATGCCTGTTACATCAATTACTTTTTTTATTGCTGCTTTAGCAATTTCTGGTATATATCCATTATCAGGTTTTTTCAGCAAAGATGAAATATTCCTTTCTATTTTATATTCTGGTAATAAATTGCTTTATTATTCTGCGATGTTTACTGCATTTTTAACGGCATTTTATATGTTTAGATTATATTTTGTAACTTTTTCAGGTAAACCAAAAGAAGAAAAGAATGTTCATGAATCTCCGTTAGTTATGACTGTGCCGTTGATAATTTTAGCTTTACTTTCTATTTTTTCAGGATTCATTGGTATTCCGGACATTAAATTTTCCATCCATAAATTTTTATTCATTGAACATCTAAAAGAAGCACATTTTGATTTTAAGGTTGCCCTCACATCAAACATAATTGCTCTTTCTGGAATTTTACTTGCCTATTTGATCTATGGATTAAAAATTATAAATGCAGATAATTTAAAACAGAAATCAGGAATAATTTATAATATTTTAAAAAATAAATATTATATAGATGAATTTTATATGTTTTTAATTAAAAATATTTATTATACATCAACAGAAGCAATAAAATGGTTTGATAGGCATATAGTTGATGGAGCAGTAAATTTAGTTGCTTTTTTATGTAGATGGACAGGAGGAAAATTAAAACTTACGATAACCGGTAGAGTTCAAAATTATGCTATGTATATAGTCCTTGGTGTAATTTTAATAATTTTAGCAATTTATGTCTATCAACCTGATGTGATGAATATTGTCCGGAGGTAATGAAGGTGGCTGAAATTTTAAGTAAATTTCCGGTATTGACAGTTATTTATATGATGCCTTTACTTGCTGTTATTACTTTGCTTTTTATACCTGACAAAAATCATAAAGCAATTAAAATAACATCTCTTTCATTTTCATCGGTTTCTTTTTTACTTTCAATAATTTTATTTTTATCTTATGATTTTCAAAAAGGTGGTTTACAATTTGTTGAAAGATATAGATGGGTCCCTTCCATTGGTATTAATTATTTTATGGGGGTAAATGGTATCAATGTAACACTGGTATTATTAACCGGTATTATAATTGTGGCTGGCGTCCTTGCATCCTGGGGTGTTGATTATAGACCAAAAGAATTCTTTATGCTTCTTTTAACATTGGTTACAGGAGTATTTGGTGTTTTCATGGCATATAATTTATTTTTGTTTTTCTTATTTTATGAAATTGCTGTTTTGCCTATGTATTTACTTATAGGTATATGGGGAACAGGTAATAAAGAATATTCTGCAATGAAATTGACACTTTACCTTTTGGTTGGAAGTGCCTTTATACTTGCAGGCATTTTGGGTTTGTATTTTGCAACAGGACTTAATACATTTGATTTTGATGTTTTAGAAAAATTTGAATATTCAAAACAATTTCAAATAATCTTTTTCCCGATTTTATTTTTGGGCTTTGGCGTATTAGCTGCTTTATGGCCTTTTCATACATGGTCTCCTGATGGGCATGCATCAGCTCCTACTGCTGTTTCTATGCTGCATGCTGGAGTTTTAATGAAATTAGGTGCTTATGGATGTCTAAATATTGCTGTTTATTTATTACCAGGTGGTGCAAAATTCTGGCTTCCTTTTGTTGCTCTGTTGACTGTTGTTAATATTGTTTATGGATCATTAGGTGCTTTTGCACAAAAGGATTTAAAATATATAGTTGCATATTCCAGTGTGAGTCATATGGGTATAGTTCTTTTAGGCATTACTGCACAGAATTCAACTGCACTTTCCGGCTCTGTCTTTCAGATGTTTTCACATGGAGTTATGACAGGTCTTTTCTTTGGACTTGTTGGTATGGTTTATGGAAGAACTCATACGAGGATGATAAATGAGATGAGCGGACTTGCCAAAAAGATGCCAGCCCTGGCTGCATTTTTTATAATGACAGGTCTTTGTTCACTCGGTTTACCTGGCCTTTCTGGTTTTGTAGCGGAAATTTTAACTTTTATTGGTTCTTTTAAAACTTTTCCTGTTATAACAATTATATGTGTGACGGGAATTGTTTTTACTGCATATTATGTTTTGAGAGCATTACAGATTATTTTTTATGGTAAATACGATGAAAAATTTGACCATTTAACCGATGCAAATAAAATTGAATTTATAACACTATTTATTCTTATGTTTTTTATAGTGATTTTTGGTATGTATCCTTTTTACATAATGAAAGTTATTAATAGCGCAGTTTTACCTATCGCACAAAAACTTTTAATGCCTTAAATACTGGAGGTAATGAAATTTGGATATTTTATTTTTAATGTCAGATGAATTAATAATTACTGCGATTATGATTTTTATTATATTCATAGATCTGTTATTTAAAAATAAAAAATTAACCGGATATTTTTATATTCTTTTGCAGGTTTTATTACTTATATTTATTATTTTTTATAAAAGGCAGGGGGCAATTTTTAATAATGCATTTATATATGATGGATTGACATGGTTTGGTAAGATAATTATTATTCTGGGTGCTATAATAACCGGATTTTTATCTATAGATACCGTGAAAGTCAAAGACAAAAGAATGGGGGCATATTATGTTTTGCTTTTATCATCAACTCTGGGAATGATGATACTTATTTCTTCAAAAGAATTAATAACTCTTTATATTGGTTTAGAACTTGCAACAATAAGTTTATATGCAGTAACGGCAATTTACAAAAATGATAATTTTTCACTAGAGGCAGGTATTAAATATTTGATTTTGGGCGCATTATCATCCGGTATATTATTATATGGATTAAGTTTAATTTATGGCACTACAAGAACGACATACTTAGAAAAAATTTTATATTATACTTCATTACCAGGTATATCGCCTGTATTTATATTAGGAATTATTTTAGTTTTAATAGGTGTCTGTTTTAAATTATCTGCTGTTCCAATGCATGTGTGGACGCCTGACGTTTATCAAGGCGCACCTACTCCTGTTACAGCTTTTATATCAACTGTATCTAAAACAGCAGGATTTATTTTTTTGATAAGATTATTTTCCTACACTTTTATAAAATTAGATTTTATTTATCTACCTTTAATACTTGCAATTTCTGTTGTAACAATGACTGCAGGAAATTTAATGGCAATACCTCAAAAAAATATAAAACGTTTACTTGCTTATTCAACAATTTCTCAAGCAGGATATATACTTGTTGGTTTTGCCGGTATGTCTGTTGTAGGAATTAGTTCAGTTATGTTTTATTTACTTGTTTATACATTTACAAATCTTGCTGCATTTGCTGTTGTAGTAGGATTTTCCAGTATTACCAATTCAGATGAAATTGATGATTATTCTGGACTTGCCCAGAAGGAGCCTTTGCTTGCTCTTGCTTTTTTACTTGCACTTTTATCTTTAGCAGGCATTCCGCCACTTGCTGGATTTGTTGGAAAATTTTATTTATTTTATGCCGCAATGCAAAAAGATTTTCTATGGCTTGTAATTTTAGGTGCATTAAATAGTGTTGTTTCATTATATTATTATCTACTTGTTTTAAAGCGGCTTTATATTTTTGATTTAAAAGGTAATTACGAAAAAATAAAATTACCTTTCAGTATTAAATTTGCTTTGATAATTACAATATTAGGGATTTTATTGATTGGTATTTTACCGACACGAATTATTGATGTATCTTCTATAATATCACAGGATATTTTTATTAAATAAAACAGTAATAGTTCAGCCATTAGAAGTCCACTTGTAAAAGTGTGGCTATTAGAAGGAAACACATGGCGGTGTCAT
>DYJU01000028.1 GCA_020722985.1 Candidatus Methylomirabilis sp. | reverse complement strand
ATACAATATTAGGAGGAGAAGCGAGAGTATTTACATGGACATTCAGTGCAGCAGGTGTAGGGCAGTTAGTATTCAGTGGGAATGCAAGTGGACAGGATGGAAATAATACAGCATTAATAGTAGATTCAGAATATAATACTGTTGTTGTAAATGTTGTATCAACTTTACCTGTTCTTTATGTAGATGCAACTGCTCCTTCTGATGTTACAGTGGGACAGATATTTACAATTATAATGCAGGTAGATAACATAGGACTTGTAGATGCAACTGGTGTTACGCCAACATCAGATACATTTATGATAACTCCAGCAGGCGCAGCAGCAATGATAACAGGTCCACAGCCAGTAGCACAGACTATAACAGCAGGAACGAGTGGGGACTTTACATGGACGTATTCATGCACAAACGCAGGGGTTGTTATATTTACGGGCTATGCAGCGGATAGGGATTATGCGGTTCTTTCAGAAAATGTAACTCAAGTTGCAGTAAATGCATGGACTCCACCTGATCTGAGCAGTAATATAATAACAATTTTAACTCCGCCTGATACTTATTCTATTGGTCAGAGATTAACAGTTATAATGACAATAAGCAATACTGGTCAGACAACAGCAATAGATGTTAATCCATTACCATTAACAAGGATAGGAACAGGCAATGCTACATTGCTAAGCGGACCACAACCAGCAAGTGTGACAATATTAGCAGGGTCTGCACAGCAGTTTACATGGACATATTCTGCTTCTGCGGCAGGTGGTTATGCATTATATGGTTATGCTCAGGGCAAAGATATAAGAACAGGAAAAACGTATCAGAGTGTTACTGCAACTTCAAACAACATCACCATAGAAACAAAACCGCAGATTGCAAGCAGCATAAGCATACAAAGGACAACTATGAATTTAGGACAGACAACTCAGGTTATAATGACAGTGACAAATAGTGGAATTGCAGATGCAATAAATGTTTCTCCAAATAATATTTTTATAACTTCTGCAAGCACAGGTGGCATGATATCCATTTCAGGTCCTTTACCTGTAACTCAGACTATACCTGGAAATTCTACAGGATATTTTACATGGACGTTCTCTGCAACAGGTCAGGGAACAGTTGTTTTAAGTGGAAATGTAACTGGCTATGATGAAAATAACCTTGAAGTGGTTAACTCTTCTATGAGTGAAAGCAATGTTTGTGTCATTCAACTGCCAGCACAGCTTTCTATATCTTTAAAGGCGATTCCTGAAACTCCTCCTGTTATTAAGACAGGTCAGTTGATTACATTATATCTTACTGTTACGAACAATGGTGAAGCATCAGCACTTTCAATATCAGCAACTGCTGATCCAGCGATTTCAGGGACAGGTTCTGCAATTTATGTTTCAGGACCGGCTCCTTCATATATAACATCTCTTGCAGGAGCATCATCAGAAGTTCTTACATGGGTTTATCAGTCAACTGCACAGGGCAATATTAATTTTACTGTATCTGTTTATGGTTTTGATACCAATACAGGAGTGCAGATTGATTCAAACACAACGACATCAAATACAATTCAGATAGCAGATTCTGCATATCTTTTGAATGATATTTCGGTTTCACAGAGCATTTTATCAATAGGACAGGATATAACAGTTTATTTAACTGTGACAAACAGTGGCACAGCAGCAACAACTACAAATGTAACTCCTTATGTAAATGTGAGTTATTATGGTGGTGCAGCACTTCAGTTGCAAGCATCACCGACTGCTATACCAGCACTTCCAAGTCTTGCATCATATACATTTACATGGATCTATACAGCGCAGTCAGCAGGTTCGCTTAATTTTACTGCTTATGCTGGTTATGGCGATGTTGATGGTTCTAAATATTCAAATCCTGCAATATCAGAATCAATAAGAATACAAAGAGCAGCAAATTTAACAGCACAGATTTTTGGACCTGCATCGGTTAATTCAGGACAGGTTTTAACAATAACTATGATTGTAACAAATACAGGAGATGCCACAGCAAATACTGTAACTCCGCAACTTACTGTGAGTGCAACAGGTGGCTCTGCATGGGCAAGTGTTATGACTTCTCCTTCAACGTCAGATATTGCAGGAGGTACGTCACAGATGTTCCAGTGGACTTATAGTGCTGAAGGAACTGGAACAATTTGGTTCAGCGGATATGCTCAGGCGTTTGATGCAAATAGTGGACTTTTAATTTCATCACAGGGAACAAATGTAATTTACACAGATGTTCAGGTTCCGGCTTCATTAAGTATTACTTCGTTTACTGTATATCCGCCAACAGTTGCAGAACAGCAGCAGTTTACAGTTGAATTGGTTGTATCAAATACAGGTAGTGGAACAGCAAATAATGTTACGCCTTCCTTGTTATATACTGGAACTGGTTCATTTACGCTTTTAACTGGACCTGTGCCTTTAAGCCAGAACCTTAACCAGGACCAGTCAGTGAGATTTATCTGGACATATTCTGCTGTCGGACAGGGAACAGTATCGTTCAGTGCCGGCGCAAGCGGTATTGATGTAAATTCAGGACAAACAATTGAAACAGGACCTTCATCAGAACAGGTTTTAAATATCATACAACAGCAGGCAATATTAACTGCAGAAATGATAGTTATACCTACGACCGCTGGTTATAATCAGAATATAACGGTTTATTTATCTGTAACAAATACCGGTTTACATGATGCAATTGGTGTTTCGCCGCAAGCAGGTCTGGTATCATATACTGACAATGGTTGTATGCAATCTGTTACTATTTCATCTGATGTGGCACCGGTAAATCTTGCAATAGGTGCATCAAAAGTATTCAGATGGGTATTGGAGACAGACAACACAGTTGGAACCGTTGTATTCAGTACAGTTGCGATAGGACAGGATGCTATTTTACCTATAAATGTTACTTCAAATCCTGCTGTTTCTGTGCCGTTAACTGTTGAGTCCCCACCTGTTTTAGTATCACGGGTTGATGCATTGCCAGATACTGTAAATACAGGGCAATATATAACAATTGTTATGACAGTAACAAATACAGGTGGTTCAACAGCGATAAATGTTAAACCATTACAGTTGGTAAAGATGGGAACAGGTAGTGCAGTTCCTGCAAATCCAACGCCAATGCCAGAGAGTGTGAGTTTGACAGCAGGCGCAACAGCGACATTTACATGGATTGTAACTGCATCAACGGTTGGAAATATAGCATGGCAGGGCAGGGCAGAAGGTCAGGATATAAACACACTTACAACTGTATCATCTTCATATTCTACGACCAACTGGGTATTGATACAGAGTCCACCGGTATTACAGGTTTCTAATATTTCTGCGCCTTCTTCTGTAAGTATCAGGTTATCGCCTTATGAAGGTCAGTTGTTCACTGTTACATTAACTGTTACCAATAGCGGTGATACTACAGTAAATAATTTAGTGCCAGATCCAATTGAATTAAATCAGGAGCCGGGTGCTCTTGCCGGTGTTATTTCAACTCCAACACCGGTTGACTTAATCGGTAATAGTTCAACAACATTTACCTGGACGTTTACAGCACTTGGCACTGGTAATTTCAATTTCTCAGGAAAAGTTACCGGGATAGATGCAAATTCAGGAGATGTTGTAAATTCCGCGATTGTAACGTCAGGAAATATATCAGTGCAGTCGTCCGCGAACCTGACATCCACATTGTATGTTAATCCGGCGATGAGATATATAGGTGAAGTATTTACAGTATTACTTGTTGTGACAAATACAGGCCAGGCAACAGCAATAAATGTAACACCCAATCATACGACTTATGCAGCGAGTTCGCCCGCACCTGATGTTTATTTGATATCAGGACCCAATCCAGTTACAATGTCAATCTCGGGTGGGGCAACAAGAGTGTTTACATGGACTTATACAGCAGGTGGAACAGGAACTGCTGCATTCAGTGGTTTTGCCTATGGACAGGATGGGAATAATCCTGTATGGGATTTCACAACCACAACAACAACGGCAAGTATTTCTATAAATGCAGCAGCAGCACTTTCTGCTTCTATATCAGGAGTGCCAGCAGGACCAATAGTTATAGGACAGCAGATAACCGTTACAATGTCCATACAAAACACGGGATTATCTGATGCAATAAATGTTGGACCACAGAATTTACTTATGACACCGATTGGAGCGCCTGTTACATTGATATCAGGTCCTAATCCGGCAACATATACATCCACTTTAACTTCAACAGCAGCAGTTGATTATGTGTGGACATATAGTGCTGCAGGTGCCGGGACAGTTTCTTTCAGTAGAAAAGCAGTAGGATATGATCCAGGACGTGGAGTTGAAATTGATACTTTATATGCATTATCAAATCCAATTGCTGTTCGGACAAAAGGAACGTTTACTTCTTCTATTTATGCAGTGCCTTCTCAATTAAATATAGGACAGTTAATTACTGTTGTTATGAGTGTTACAAATACAGGCGGAACAGATTTAAATAATGTAACTATTGCAGCAGCATCCTATAATGGTTCAGTGACATTGATTGATTGGCTTTCGCCTGCATCACCACTTAATTTAACGCCTGATGCTAATGCATGCTTTACATGGACTTTCAGCGCTGATGGAGCAGGCACATTTAATTTATCTGCAACAGTTACAGGAACAGAATCTATTACATCTGAAACTGTATCAACAACAGCAAAAACAAGCGATATTACAATTTATATACCTGCCTCATTATATTCATATATCACAACATTGCCTTTGGGAAGTTTGTCAGAATCGCAGAGATTAACAGTGATAATGACCGTATCTAATACAGGACAGACAACAGCAAACAATGTATCTTATTCCATATCTTACGAAGGAACAGGTGGTGTGATTCCGATGACAACGCCGGTTACGCCTGTTATAATTTCAGGCGGAAGCGCAAGAACATTCACCTGGACATTCTCTGCAAATTCTCAAGGTGTAGTTACATTCAGCGCAAGAGCAGTAAACGGTGTAGATGCGATTTCAGGTTTACCGGTTCCATCAAATGTCTGGGATGAAGATGTTTCTGTAACAATAACAGAACCGCTTCCGAGTCTGCAGGCAAGTTTACAGGTAAATTCATCAACTGTTCCTGTGCCGCTTAATGGATTTATTACAGTTATTTTAACAATACAGAATGATGGCATAAGAACAGCAAGAGCTGTAACACCAACAATAAATTATAATATGGCATCAATAACTTTGATAAGCGGACCTCAACCAGCAAATGAAGATAGCATACTCGTGGGTGCTGCAAATGCAAAGAGATTTACATGGATTTATGATGCTGGTTCAACACCTGGCACCCTTTATTTTACGGCAAATGCAACGGGCTCTAACGAAGGTTCATCAACTCAGGTTACATCTAATGATGCCTATGGAAATATAGTTATAGCACCATCCAATCCAAGATTTGATATATCAATATCAGCAATGCCATCTGTAATACCGATAGGTGGCAATATAACAGTTATTATGAGTGTTACAAATTTAGGTCAGATAGATGCAACAAATGTTTATCCACTTTCTATGTCAAATTCGGCATCGTCAGGGCCTTCTGTTGCAGGTGCGGGTTATGCAACAGTTGTGACCCCGGCAGCAGCCGGCATTACTGTTACTGCGGGTTCTTCTACTGCGTTTACATGGGTATATACTGCTGTAACAGGTGGGGATATAACATTTAATGATACTCTTGTTTTCAGCTACATTGATGCCAGCGGAACAGCACAATCAAATGTAATTAATGGTCCTGCTGTTTCTTCAAATGTTGTTTCAATACAGATGGGAACAGCAACAGCGCCACATAACGATATGTATTTAAGTGTTAATAATTTCAATCCGAATAAAGGAGAAACAGTATCCATTATATTTACAGTTGAGCAATCCGCAGAAAATGCAGTAGTTTTAATTTATAATATAGCAGGACAACAGGTGAGAAAGATATATTTAGGTCATGTAGAAGCAGGAATTTTATATACTCAGCTTGCTTTATGGGATGGTAGAGCAGATGACGGCAAAATAGTTACAACAGGTATTTATTTTATAAAATTAAAAGCAGGCAGTTTTGAAATTGTAAAGAAAGTTGCTGTAATAAAGGAATAAAAGAGGTAAAAGATGAAAAAAATAAGTTTATTTATTACGTCATTTATAATTGTATCTTTTGAGATATTTGCCTTAGGTGGTGGCACGTCCAATGCTGATTTTTTAAAGATTGGTGTGGGTGCAAGACCAGAAGCAATGGGAGAAGCATTCATAGGTGTTGCGGACGATGCAAATGCTGCATTCTGGAATCCGGGTGGGATAGCCACGATAGATAGATGGAATCTGACATTTATGCATCTTATGTGGTATCAAGAAACATATTATGAATTTTTATCTCTGGTTGCCCCGGTTGATAATTTTACCAATATAGGATTAAGTTTTAATTATTTAGGTGTTCCTTCTTTTAACAGCACAATGGATATATTTAATAATAAAATGGATGAGAACGATGCACCATCATCCTATGATATGGCAATAACAGCGAGTTTTGCGCGAAATTTTGGGAATTTATATACAAAAGATTTTACCATAGGAAATATATCAGCGGGTGCCAATATAACTTATATAAAAAGAGAACTTTTAGGGAACCAATTACCAGGTTTTTTCCTTTTTGATTTAGGTCTCATTGCAAATATTACCGAGAGCATAAGTGCTGGACTTACAATACAGGACATAGGTTCTTCAGCAGGAGAAGACAATACACCGCTTTCAGTAAAATTTGGTGCAAGTTATAATTTTATTCTATCAAAAGAATTCAGCATTTTAGTGTGCGGAGATGTAAATAAACCAGTTGATACAAAAAATTCTGATTATAAAACGTGGTTTTTAAATTTAGGAACAGAAATTAAATTTTTTGAGATGTTATTTTTGCGCGGCGGTTATAAAATAGGAAATTCTGATGAGAGTTTTTCTGCGGGAGTTGGATTTGCCTTTCCTGATTTATTCAGTATAGATTATGCTTTTTCTCCACATAGAGAACTTGGTGATTCGCATAGAATATCATTAAGTATAAAAATAGGGGAAAAAATTCCCAGACCTTTAATTGGTGCGCCAAAACCTCCGGAAAAAGTTGTTGCAGTTGCTGGCGACAGGGTTGTATCAATTGGCTGGGAACCAAACCCAGAAGCAAATATTACTGGCTATAATATTTATTATAAAGAGAAAAAAGCAGATAAATTTATTAAATTGAACAAAGAACCAATTATGGAAGAAGCAAAATACAAAGCAGTTTTAAATAATGATATAGAATATGAATTTGTGGTAACGGCAATTAATAACAGGAATTTAGAAAGTATTTATTCAGAAAAAGTAGTAGCAAAACCAACAAAATATGCAGTTGTAAAGCCGGCTAAAGTTACAGGTGTTATGGCTCGCATAGAGGGTGGAAATATTATAATTATGTGGAATGAATCAAAGGGTAAAAATGTTGTTGGTTATAATTTATATTATAAAAAAACATCTGATGCAAAATATAAAAAACTAAATAAAACAATTTTAAAAGAAGCCAGAGCAACATTGGGTGGACTATCAACTGGTGTGGAGTATAATTTTATTGTTACATCGATAGGTAAAGACGGGACAGAAAGTGATTTTTCAGAATCCGTAAGGGCAAAGTTAACAGGAGAGGAAGAATACTACTAATAAATATTTGTTATTTGATATCGGTTGTAGATTGAAAAATTTTGCGGTAATAGTTCCACCATCAGAAGTCCGCTAAAAACGCTGTCATTCTCAGGAAGCCGAAAGAGAAATGCAAAATGGAAAATAAGGGCGGATAAGCATAACGAAGCAATCTGGCAGTTGAAAACTAAAGAAGACAACACTAAAAGGCGATCGGAAGTAAAAGCAGGATTGCTTTGTCAGGCGGGAATTAGCAGGAGAATAGAAGACAGCAGTTATCGTTCGCCTGACTTTAAAATGACAGAACGAAAAATTTATATATGGATTAATGTTATTCTGCCAGTGGCTAAACTATTACACAAAAACTTATAAGATGGTGAAATAGCAATGGAAGAACAAAAATTAAATTTTATTCAAAAATCTATAATTGATGATATTAAATTAAGGTGGATAGTAATAATAATCGGTTCGCCATTTTTGTTTTTTTATGCTTATTTTTTAAAAAAAGAGTTTATTTTGCCTTCAATATTACTGATTATTTTTACTATATTAATTAATATTTTATATATAGTTTTTTCTGAACTATTAAAGAAAAAATCGGTTTTTTATTCTTATTTAACAGGAATTGTTGATACTTTAATTGCCACATTTGCCATTTTTTTAACGGGTGGTATAAAAAGTCATTTATTTTTTCTTTATGTTATAATTATACTTGATGCTTCTTTTGAATACTGGGTAAAAAATATTTCAATTCATCTTGCTTTTGTTACGACTTTTTTTTATTTGATTTTATTTCTGGCAGTAACAGACGGTAAATTTTTACCTGCAGATATAATTGCGGCAGGGACAAAACTTGTTTTTCTTTTTCTGATTTGCTTTATTTCTTATTATATTGCCAGAACATTTGGTTCACAATATAAAAAACTTACAGAATTAAACGAAGAAAAAGAAAAACTTAATAAAAATTTGATAGATATAAATAAAAATTTAGAAGAAAAAATAAGAAATGCTATAGATAAGTTAGAAAAATCAAATATGTTACTTGTGAAAAAAAATATAACCCTTCTTGCAGCGCATGAAATTTATAAAAGTGCAAATGAAATACAAACAAAAGATGTCTTAATGGATGTAATTTTAAGTACCATAATTCCTTTATTAAAAGGGAGCGGAGGTATTGTTTTAAGTATAAGTAGAGATTTAAAAACTGTAAAAGTTGAAAAATTAAAGTTGTTTTCAGAATTACTTGATATAAAAATTAATGATGAAATAGAAATGAGTGAAAATTCAAAAATAATTGAAATCCTTAATACAAAAAAAGCAATAGTATGTGAAAGCATTAATGAGGCGAATGATAATTTGGTGAAACGTATATTAAAAGAAGGTTCCTGCATAGCAGCGCCTTTATTAAGACGCGGGAAAGTAAAAAATATAATGATTATATTTAATAAAAAGTCAAATACTTATAACAGGTCTGATATAGAACTGATTGAACTTTTAGGAGAACAGATAGGGATTTTACTTTATAGCAGAGATTTATACGAAGAAGCAAGAAAACGTGCTGAGACACTTGAAAATTTGATTAGTGTGACTTTAAGTTTTGAACAATCTTTAAATGAAAATGAAATATTAAAAGCAGCTTTAAATGAAAGTATAGAAAAAGTATTCCCCTCATCAGCAGGTGTTATTATTTTACAGAATGAAAGCAATATATTAAAGATAAAGGTTTATAATGGTTTTTCGCAGGATATTATTGACAGAGATATTGGTAGGGATAGTATATGCGGCTGGATATGTAAAAATAATAAGGGAATAAATATAAGAAATCTAAAAGAAACAGAAGGTTATAATCCAGCGTATGATTTAATTTATTTAAAAGAATATTCAATAGGCGCACCGATTCGTATAAAAAATAATGTTATAGGAGCTATATTTATAACCAGGGATAAAGAATATTTTGATAAAGAAGATATTTATTTTTTAAATATTTTAAGTAATTATTTAGGCAGCACAATAGAAAATGCAAAATTATACAGCAATATCAGGCAGGATTATTTAAATACAATTTATGCACTTGCAACAGCAGTTGATGCAAAAGACCATTATACAAGTGGTCATTCTATAACTGTAATGAAGTATTCAGTTAAAATTGCAGAGGCAATAGGTTTATCAGAAGAAGAAGTGGAAACAATAAAATATGCTGCGCTTTTACATGACATAGGCAAAATAGGTATAAGTGAGAATATATTAAATAAACCATCAAAATTAACAAAAGAAGAATATAACATTATAAAAATGCATCCGCAGTTAGGGGCAAATATTGTATCAAAAATTGATTCTTTAAAAAAATTAACAACGCTTATACTTTCGCATCATGAGTGGATAAACGGTGGGGGTTACCCTCTGGGACTTCGGGGTGATGAAATACCACTTGGTGCAAAAATAATAAGTATTGCAGATGCGTATTCAACAATGACGTCTAAAAGGCCTTACCGTGATGTGATGGGTATAGAATATGCAATAAAAGAATTAAAAAAATTTGCTGGTGTTCAATTTGATGCTGGACTTGTTGATGTTTTTATAAATATAATTACAAAAGAACAGGAACAGGGGAAAAAGGACACGATAAAAGAAAAGAAAAGAATAAGAATAAAACTTGATGAAGAAAAAAGTGGAGATGAAAATTTAGATAAAGACGGTAAATTTTATTCGTAAATTAATATTTTTTCTGTTGCAGAATAAAAATTTAGTTATTTATATAAAACCATTGACGATGTCATTCTTAGGAAGCCGAAAGATGTGTATGGGTAGAAAAATAAGGGTATATGAGCCGAACAAAGCAATTTCGCAGTTGAGAACGGGAGAAGACAAGACTAAAAAGTATCGTGTATAAAATCAAGATTGCAAGGTAGAGACGACCATCCCTGGTCGTCTACATTCCTAATAATAGAAGATAAGGGGACTCATTCGTCTGGTAATAGTTCAGCCACAAGGAGCAAACTTGTAGAAAAGGAGATGCTGGCAAGGAAACACTTGGCGGTGCCATTCTTAAGAAGCCGAAAGGGAAGTTAAGAGAGAAAAATAAGGTCATATGAAGTTGACGAAGCAATCTGGCAGTTGAAAACGGAAGCAGACAAGGAGAAAAGGCATCCGGTAATAAAAGCAAGATTGCTTTGTCAGGCGAAAGTTATGGAGGAATAAAAAACAGAAGTTATCGTTCGCCTGACTGCGCAATGGACGAGGGTGTTATGAACTGAAAAATTTATATTATAGACAAATTTTATTTAACAGTAATTACACTATTACCTTTCCTTGTTTTGATATATTAAACTAGAGGATACTCCAATTTTAATTTCATATTGCTTAACAATTTTTTTTATGTTATTATACAAAAAATTAAAATGAGGTGAAATGTAATGATTTTAAAATTGGGTTTACCCAAAGGCAGTTTGCAGGAATCAACATTTAATATATTTAAAAAGGCAGGTTTCAACATAAAAGCAACATCGCGTAGTTATTATCCCGAAATTGATGATAAAGAAATTTGTGTAACTTTGGTCAGGGCTCAGGAAATGGCAAGATATGTATATGAAGATATTTTTGATGCTGGTTTAACAGGTATGGATTGGGTGGAAGAAAGCGGGGTTCCAGTTAAAATTGTTGATAAATTAATATATGGTAAACAGGGATTAAGACCTGTACGCTGGGTTTTGGCTGTCCCTGAAAATTCTTCTATTAAGACAGTTAAGGATTTACAGGGAAAAAGAATAGCAACTGAACTTGTTAATACCACAAAAAATTATTTTAAAAAGAATAAAATAAAAGCAACTGTTGAATTTTCATGGGGAGCAACAGAAGCAAAACCGCCATATCTTGCGGATGCTATAGTAGAACTTACCGAGACAGGTTCATCATTAAAGGCAAATAATTTAAAGATAATAGATACAGTTTTAGAATCAACAACAGTTTTAATTGCAAATAAAAAATCATGGCAGGATAAATGGAAAAAAGAAAAAATAGAAAATATTTTGCTTTTATTAAAAGGTGCCTTAAATGCTGAAGAAAAAGTAGGCATTAAATTAAATGTTTCTGAAAAAAAATTAGATAAGATACTCAAAATTTTGCCTGCCTTAAAAAGACCGACAGTTTCTAATTTATTAAACGGCAAAGAAAAATGGTTTGCTGTTGAAGTTATTATAGATGAAAAAAAGGTAAGGGAAATAATTCCAATTTTGAAACAAAATGGAGCAAAGGATATAATTGAATATCCATTAAACAAAGTAATTTACTAAAATGAAAATAATTTCTAAAAAATTTAAAATTTCAATATTTTTTTTTGCTTTATTCGTCTCATTTGTTTTTGCAGACGATGACTTGCCTTCTGTTAATTTTGATTATTATGATTCAATAACAACGTCATCTGAATTTAAAGATAATTTTTTTTATATGCCGGTAAGTTTAAAGACAAATAATTTAATTGATGATGTAAAAGTCAGCGTAGTAGAATCTATACCATTTGCATTTTTATATACTTTTGCTTATTTATTTTTAAATGAAGCAATTTCACAGCATACTTTGCAACCAAAAATGAAAACCCTTGAAGAATATAAAGAAAATTACATAAAAACAGCAATAGTTTTTGCTGGAATAAATGTATCAATTAATTTTTTAACGTATTATAAATATGGAAAGGAGAACAAAAATGAAAAAAAATAAAATTAAGGTAAATTTTAATAATATGATGATGTCAGGGTTGGGTTCTTATGGAATATCAGAGAAAGATATAAAAAAATTATCTACAAAAATAAAAATAGCAATAAATAATTTAAATCAAAAAAGAGAAGATGGTAAATTGGGATTTATGTATTTGCCTTATGATACAAAAATAAAAGAAGATATTAAAAAAGTTGCAAATATGGCAAAAGAAAGATTTGAAAATATACTTGTTTTAGGTATTGGTGGTTCAGCGCTTGGAACCATTGCCTTGCAGCGTGCTTTAAAACATCAATTTTATAATTTATTACCGAAAGAAAAAAGAAAAACTCCTAAACTTTTTGTTATTGATAATGTTGACCCTGAAGTTGCAAGTGGTATTTTTGATGTTATAGACCTTAAGAAAACTATGGTAAATATAATAACCAAATCAGGAGAAACAGCAGAAACCGTTGCTTTTATGAAAATTGTCTGGGATAAATTAATAAAGCAGGTTGGTAAGAATAAATTAAAAGACCATATAGTTGTAACAACAGATAAAAATAAAGGAACTTTAAGAAAAATTGCAAATGAAGATGGTTTTGTTTCTTTTTCAGTGCCAGAAAATGTTGGGGGAAGATTTTCTGTTTTATCGCCAGTTGGCCTTTTCCCGCTTGCATGTATAGATGTGAATATAGATGAATTGTTAAAGGGTGCTGAGTATATGGACAGTATTGTTTCCAATCCAGATATCTGGAAAAATCCTGCTTTTATGATGGCTGTGCTACATTATATCGCAGATAAAAAATTTGGAGCAAAGATTACAGTTATGATGCCATATTCAAATGCATTGAAAGATGCAGCAGATTGGTTCGCTCAGTTATGGGCTGAAAGTCTGGGGAAAAAACATTCCAATGATGGTAAAATAGTAAACGTTGGGCTAACTCCGGTGAAAGCGCTGGGAGCAACGGATCAGCATTCACAGGTTCAACTTTATAATGAAGGACCTTATGATAAAGTCATCAACTTTATCAGAGTTGAAAAATTTAGAAAGGATGAAGTAATGCCGCATAATTTTAAAGAAGAAGAGACATTTTCTTATTTAAGTGGATATACAATTGGTGAATTATTAAATATTGAACAGAAGGCAACAGAGATAGCTTTAACTAAAAATAAGCGTATGAATATGACAATTGTTTTACCTGAAATTTCCGAATTCACAATGGGACAATTGATTTATATGCTGGAGGTTGAAACAGCTTTTATTGGAGAACTTTATAATATAAATGCTTTTGATCAGCCAGGTGTTGAAGCAGGTAAAATAGCAACATATGCTTTAATGGGCAGGAAAAAATATAAAGAAAAAATAAAAGATTTTAAGATAGGAAAAGAATCAATAAGGTATATAATTTAAATGGCTATAATTAAACCTTTAAAACCAATAATTTATAATAAAGAAAAAGTGGACATTTCAAAAGTAATAATGCCACCTTATGATATTATTAAAGAAGAAGAGATAGAAAAATATTATAAAAAAAATGAATATAATATAATTCGTATTGATAAAGGAATTGAATATGAAAAAGATAATGACAAAAGCAATAAATATACACGAGCAAAAGAATTTCTTGATTTGTGGCTTAAAAAAAAGATATTAATAAGGTCAGAAAAAGAAAGTATATTTATTTATACGCAGGAATATTTATTGCCTGATAAAACAAAAAAGGAAATGCTGGGTTTTTTTGCAGCAGTAAAATTAGAAGAATTTGAAAAAAAAATAATATTACCGCATGAAAAAACCCATGCGGCAGCAAAAGAGGATAGATTAAATTTAATGAGGCAGGTAAATTCCAACACCAGTCCTGTTTTAGCATTATATTTTGATAAAGGGAAAAAGATAGATTCAATTTTAAGGCATTATATAAAGATAGAAAAACCAATTTTTGATTTTTATGATGAAAATCATATTCATTATAGACTATGGGAATTTTCACATGAAAAACCGGTTAATAAAATAATAGATTTATTCAAAGAAAAACAGTTATTTATTGCAGATGGTCATCATAGATATGAAACAGCAATAAATTACAGAAATGAAATGAGAAAAAAATTAAATACAGATAAAGAGATGCTTTATGATTATATTTTGATGTGTCTTATCAGCATGGAACATTCTGGAGTTTCAATTTTACCTACCCACAGGATTTTTATGAATTTTAAATATGATGATATACCTGATTCTGAAAAAATAAATAAATATTTTGAAGTAAAAGAGATAAAAGATATAATCGCATTAAAAATTAAAATGTTACGCTATCCAAATAAAAAAAGCATAGGCGTGGTGTTTAAAAATAAGTATTACCAGTTAAATTTAAAAGAAGAAGAATACAAAGAAATTCTTTCAAAAGAAACCTGTATTCCAGAATATTATTTTCTTAATGTTTGTATTTTGCATAATTTGTTATTAAAACAAATACTTAATCTAACAGAAGAAGAAATATTAAAAGATATTTCTTATACACAGGATATTGATGAAGCGGTTGATTCTGTTTTAAAAAATAATGCCAGATGTGCATTTCTTTTAAAACCTTCAACTGTTGATGAAGTAAGGATAATTTCTGAAAATAGTTTAATCATGCCACAAAAAAGCACATATTTTTTACCGAAACTTGGAACCGGTTTGATTATAAATCCATTATTTAGTTAAGAAAGATTTTTATGGATGATTTATTTGAAATGGAAATGAATGAAAAAAAAGAAGAACCACTTGCATTTAGAATGAGACCTGAAAACTTAGATGAATTTGTAGGGCAGGAAAATATAGTTGGTAAAAAGGGTTTTTTGAGGGAAATGCTTGAAAAGGGAAAGATTCCTTCGTTGATTTTTTGGGGACCACCAGGTTCAGGGAAGACAACCCTGGCGATGATAATTGCTAATTATATAAAAGCAGATTTTATTTCTTTATCCGCTGTTGCAAGTGGTTTAAAAGAAGTAAAAGAAGTTGTGGAAAAAGCAAAATATAATAGAAAAACAGGGAAAAAAACTGTTCTTTTTATTGATGAAATTCATAGATTTAATAAAGCACAGCAGGATGCTTTTTTACCTTACGTAGAAGATGGCACATTGATTTTAATAGGAGCAACAACAGAAAATCCATCTTTTGAAGTAAATTCAGCTTTGCTCTCACGAACAAAAGTTATTCAATTAAATGCCTTAAAATGTGAAGATTTGAAAAAAATAATTTTAAGAGTTTTAAATGATAAAGAAAAAGGATTAGGATTTAAAAAGATTATAATAAAAGAAGATATTTTCTCCTTGCTGGAAAATGTATCAAACGGTGATGCGCGGGTGGTCTTAAATATTTTAGAAATGATTGATATAATTAAACAAAAAGATAAATATGAAATAACAAAAGAAGATATAAAATATGTGGTAGAAAAAAAGAGTTTTTTATATGATAAATCAGGAGAAGAACATTATAATTTAATTTCTGCTTTACATAAAAGTTTAAGGGATAGTGATCCAGACGCTGCTCTTTACTGGATGGCAAGGATGCTTGAAGCAGGAGAAGATCCTTTATATATAGCAAGAAGGATTGTTCGTTTTGCGAGCGAAGATATAGGTAATGCTGACCCGAATGCTCTTTTAATTGCGCTTGCGGCAAGGGATTCTTTTGATTTTTTAGGACATCCCGAAGGTGAACTTGCTATTGCACAGGCAGTTGTTTATCTTGCCTGTGCACCTAAAAGTAATGCGGTTTATAAAGCATACAATAATGTAATTGAAGATGTAAAAAATACAAAGGATGAACCAGTTCCATTGCATATAAGAAATGCAACCACAAAACTCATGAAGGATTTAGGATATGGAAAAGGATATAAGTATGCGCATGATTTTGAAGGTAATTTTGTAAAACAGGAGCATATGCCAGAAAAATTAAAAGGGAAAAAATATTATTTTCCTACTGAAAATGGATTTGAAAAAGAGATTGGAGAAAGACTTAAAAAATGGTACGAAAAATAATTTTTTTATTGTTAAATTTATTTTTGCTTTATGCTTATATTTTTTCTGTAGAAACTAATGGAGAAGACGATGAAATTTTTGAATTAAAAGTTAAAGAATTATCTTTTACCATAATTCCAACCTTTAAATTAATTGTGCCAGAGACCAGTATCAATTTAGGGTTACGACAGAAAATAGGTGAAACTGATTTTTTAGCCCAGTCAGAATATAATTATATACACAGTAAAATTAATTATTTATTGGAATATACAGTAAATCTATACCTGCCTGTGTTTGTAAATTTATATGATAATGTAAATTTTGAAAAAATATATGAAAACAAAAAATATTTACAAAGAAATAAAGGATACGGTGGTGGTATTAAAACACAGAAAATTTTTGATTTTTTTGTATTAAAACAGGAAATCAAAAGTGAAAATTACTATTTTGCTTCAATAGAAGACAGACTTAACATAAATCAGGGAAATATTTTACTTTACAATACATGGTTGGAATTTTTATTTGAACATAAATATAAAAAAGAAATTTTAAAAGATTTTTATTCAGTTATAAATTTTGAAAAAGCAATTCCTTCTGATTTTTCAGAATATAACTTTTTATTTTTAAATCTAATAGGTGATTACATATTTTATTTTGAAAACAAAAGAACAATCAATTTTTATATGGAATATGGTTATCTTTTAATAAGAGATAATTTGCCGGTATGGAAAATTTATAATTTGGGCGGATATGAAAGATTGATAGGTTTTCAATATGATGAATTTCAGGGATATTATAAGTTTTTTTCAAGGATAAGAGGTAAATCCATGATATGGGATAATATAAATTTTGAATTGTTATTTTTGAAATTAACCTCAATAGATGGATTTTTGGTTTTTGATGCGGGGCAGGTAGGAAATATTTATGAAATTCAAAAATATACTGATTATAAAATGAGCATAGGTGGAGGAATTGATTTTAATATTCTTTTTAGAAATAAATTAAAAATTACCTTAACACTTGCTTTAGGGCAGGCAATAAAACAAGACCGTTACCCTGTATTTTATTTTATCTATGAATTATAATTAGTATAAAGAAAAATTAAAATAATCCGATAAATATTATTGTATTTTTATTGAAAAATTTTTTTAATTTGTTATTATAAAACTAACTTTTTAACGTAATAGTTTAGCCATCGGAAGTCCGCTTGCAAAAGTGTTACTACTAGTATGGAAGACCTGACGGTGTCATTCTCGGGAAGCCGAAAGAGGAGTGCAAAATGTAAAATAATGGTGGACGAGGCTTAAGGAAGCAATCTCGCAGTTTAAAACGGAAGAAAAAAAGGAGAGAAGGCAAGCGTAATAAAATCAAGATTGCTCTGTCAGGCTCAACGAACGGTGGAATAGAAAACAGAAGTTATAGTTCGCCTGACTTTAAAATGACAACAAGGTGAAAATTTATATATTAGCCAGATTTGTTCTACAAGTGGTTAAACTAATACTATTTAACTTGAACAAGGAGTTTTAATGAGTTTGATTCTTGCAAAATATATTTTTACAGGTCCTTATCCATTAAGGGAATTCAAAGGGACCGATATAGAAGGTATTTATGGTATATTTTATTTAAGATATCCAGAAAAAAAAGTTGCTGATTATGGGGTTCTTTACTTTGGCAAAACAGAGGAGATAAAAGAAATTTTTGGTTTTCCAAATTCGCATAAAAGTTTTGAATGCTGGGTAAATCGGGGAAAAGGTTTTGAAAACCTATATATTGGATTTTGTGCAACGCCCGGTCTTTTACCCGAAAAAAAAGAAGCAATTTTAAGATTTTTAATACATAAATATAATACAATATGTAATAAATAAAAATTCATGGGTTTACCCATTAATATAAATTAAAAAAAAGGGTAATTTTTATCCCTTATAAGGAGAAAAAATGAAAAAATATATTGTTTTATTTTTTGTGATTTATTTAGCCATGCTTTTTTTTAGTTGTAATGCAAATCAAAATAAAGTTGTTGTTGCGAAAGTTTCAGGCAAAGAAATAACCATGCAGGATTTACAAAATGAAATAGATAATCTGCCAACGCAATACAAAATGTATGCTCAGAGTCCGGATATGAAAAAAAGAATACTTGATAACTTAATTATGATGGAACTATTAATGAAAGAAGCTGATAGACAGGGCATTTTATCTAATAATGAAACACAGGCAAAAATTAAAGAAGAAGAGTTGAATACAAAAAAAGATTTAGAAGCCCAGATTATAGATTTGAAAAAAAAGATTGAAAGAGTATCAGAAACAGTTAAGAGAGATGTTGTAATATCAGCATTGTTGAAAGATAAAGATTATAAAGATATAAAAGTTACTGAAGATGAGATTAAAAAAGTCTATAACCAGTATTCTTCAAATATGAAAATGCAAAATCCTGATGCCAAAGTTGAAAGTTTAAACGGTCTAAAAGAAGATATAAGAAAATCAATTGCCCGGGATAAATGGTTAAATGACTTAAAAGCAAAAGCAGACATTACAATTAATGAAAAGGCATTTTCTGATTTGCCTTCGCCTTCTTTACCGCTTAAAATATCACCGGAAGAAAAAGGGCAAAATGAGAAGAAATGAAAGTAAAGTTTTATTTATTTTTAATTGTAATAATTTTTTTCATTTCTTGCAATAAATGTTTATTTATTAAAAAAGAAGATGTCGTAGCGTTTGTAAATAATAAATACATCACAAAAAAATATTATCTATTAAAAGTGAAACTTTATGATATCAATATAACAGACTATCAGCAGGCATATGATTTTTTAAATTTTATAATTAATAATATTTTATTATTACAGCAAACTCAAAAAGATAAAATAAATATCACTGATAACGAAATAAAAGATGAAATAAAAAAATTTATTCCAGGATATTCAGAGCATGAAATAAAAAAAATAATTAGAAAGACAAAAATAAAATATTCTGATTGGTTAGATGATTTAAAAGAAAAATTACTGGTGAGAAAAGAAATAAATTATTTGGCTCAAGAAAATATAAAAATAAAAAATGAAGAGTTAAGAGATTATTTCTGGTCAAATATTGTAAATTACAGGAAATTAAAAAAGGTAAGGGCAAGACAGATCGTTGTTGCAGATAAAGAAAAAGCCGATGAAATAATGATAAAATTAAAAAATGGTGAAAGTTTTGAAAAATTGGCAAAAGAATTTTCTATAACATCAGAGGGGGAAAGAGGTGGGGATCTCGGATATTTTGGGGAAAAAGATATGCCAGTTTTTATCGTTAATACGGTTTTTTCTTTAAAACAAGGGCAGATAAGTGATGTAGTTCAATCAAAATATGGTTTTCATATATTCAAATGCGAAGATATATTAGAGGCAAAAACACCCGAATTTGAGGATGTAAGAGAAGAAGTATATAATGATTTTTTTGAAATGAAAAAAAGTAATTATTTTAATAAAATAATGGAAAATTTAAGAAAAAATGCTAAAATAGAAATATATACGGAAAATTTAAAAAAAATAATAGATATAAAGGAGGATGGATAAATGAAGGTAAGAGTAATGATATTGTTATTGTTTATATTTTTTTATTCCGCCTTTTTATATGCTTTTACAGGAGATAAAATTTTAGTTAAAGTAAACGATGAAATAATTTTACAGAGCGAAGTTGATGAAACGGTTGACCTGTTTTCTGCGCAATTAAAAATTTCAGGCAAAAAAGTGGATAAAACAGAGTTGGAAAAAAATATATTAAATGAAATGATTGAGCAAAAATTAATAATTACAATGGCAAAAGATGAGAAAATTGAAGTTAGCGAAGGTGCAGTTATTGATAAAGTAAATGAGTTTGTAGATTCTTTAAGGTCAAAATTTACAGATGAAGAAGAGTTTAACAATGCACTTTTAAAGGAAGGAATTTCTTATTCGGATTTTAGAATAAAATTAGAAGCTCAGGTCAGAGATAAACTTTTATATGATAAAGTAAAACAAAAAAAACAACAGGAATTTATTTCAAAAACTGCAGTAAATGATGAAGAAATAAAAAAATATTATCTTGAAAACAAAGATGATTTTAAAATAAATGATGAAGTTAATATTTTTCAGATATATTTTGATAAATCCAGGGATAAAAGTGGTGATTTAAAAATAAAAGCCGAAGAAACTGTTAAAAGACTTAAATCAGGAGAGGATTTTAATAATTTGTTAAAGGAGTTAAAAAGTAAAGAAGGCGTTGATGGTGGGGTTTTAGGCTGGGTTGATACTACGCAGATGAATAAAAAAATTAGAGATGCTCTGGTAAACGTCAAAAAAAACAAGATAATAGGACCTGTTGAAACCGAGGATGGTTATCACATAATTAAAATAAATGACATAAAAAAAGGGAAAATTCAGGAACTTGCAGATATAAAAGAAAAAATCAGAGTGAAAATAATAGAAAGCAAAATAGAAAAAATGTGGAAGGAATGGGTTGATAAAATTAAAAGGCAAGCTTATATAGAAAAGATGTAGTTTTCTAAAGGAGGTAAAATTTTAAATGATAAAAGTTGGAATATTGGGGGCTTCGGGGTTAACAGGGAAAGAACTTATTAAAATTTTATTAAAACATAGTGAAACAAAAATCGTTTTTGCAACTTCCAGAAGGTTTGCAGGTAAAAGCATAAGTTATGTTTTCCCTGAATTTAAAAGTTTAACAGATCTTAAATTTATTTCGCCTTCTGAAAGTTATAAATTTAATGATATAGATTTAATTTTTTTATGCCTGCCCCATACTGAATCAATGGATTATGTAAAAAAGTTTGTTGATAAAAATATAAAAGTGATTGATTTGAGTGCTGATTTCAGGATAAAAAATTCAGCACTTTATAAGTTGTGGTATAATAAGATTCATAAATATAAAAATCTTTTAAAAGAATCTGTATATGGCTTGCCTGAAATTTTTAAGGAAGAAATAAAAAAAGCGAAGATAGTTGCAAACCCTGGTTGCTATGCAACATCTATTTTATTAGGTATATTTCCGATATTAAATCATGGTCAGGTTGAAGATATTATTGTTGATGCAAAAACAGGTATATCAGGTGCTGGGGCTATTCCGACTTTTGAAAATCAATATATAAATGTAAATGAAAATATAATTCCATACAAAATTGGAAGGAAACACAGGCATATAGGAGAGATAGAAGATGTAATATTTAATAAATATAAAAAGAAAATAAATATAATTTTTACACCACAGATAACATCTCTTGATAGGGGTATTTTAAGTGTGATATATATAAAATTAAAAAAATGGATTGAATTAGAAAAGTTAAAAAAGTTTTATTTAGATTTTTATAAAAATGAACCTTTTGTAAGAATAGTGGATGACGTAAATCTTCACCAGGTTCAGTATACAAATTTTTGCGATATTGCAATTGATGGTGTTCGGGAGAAAAAAATTGCTATTGTTATGACTGCAATTGATAATCTTGTGAAAGGTGCATCAGGACAGGCTATTCAAAATATGAATATTTTATCTGGTTTAAAGGAAACAGAAGGGTTAATTTAATAATGAAAGATTTTTATAAGTTGCCATCTGGTTTTTTATCATCTGGCATATCCGCAGGGATTAAAAAAAATGGGAAATTAGATTTAGGATTAATATTGTCTGAAAAACCATGCGTTTGTTCTGCTTTTTTTACAAAAAACAAATTAAAAAGTGCTCATATTCTGTATGATAAAAAAATAGTGAACAAAGAAATTTATGCAATTTTAGCAAATAGCGGTAATGCAAATGCGTTAAATGGTAAAAAAGGATTGAGTGATTTAAAGAAAATAATAAAAAGTTTATCTGAAAAAATAAAGATACATGAAAATTCCATACTGGCTGCATCCACAGGTAAGATTGCAAAAAAAATGCCAGTTGATACAATAATAAAAAATATTCCAGAACTTTTAAAAAAATTATCTAAAAGAGACATGAATTTTCCCCGGGCAATTTTAACTACTGATTTAAAGACAAAAGTGGTCACAGAAGAACTTATAATGAATGGTAAAAAATGCATCATAACTGGTGTTGCAAAAGGTTCGGGAATGATATCTCCCAATATGGCAACAATGTTAGCTTTTATTCTTACAGATATTAAAATATCAAGAAATCTTTTAGCAAAAGTTGCAAAAGAAGCAGTTGAAAATTCTTTTAATAAAATAACAGTTGATGGCGATATGAGCCCCAATGATACTATTATTTTTCTGGCAAATGGTGCGGCTGAAAATAAAATTATAAAAAAAGAAGATAACAATTATTTAAAAATAAAAAAGGCATTATTTAATATATGTTTTAAACTTTCCGAAAAAATTGTTGAAGATGGTGAGGGTGTAACAAAAGTAATAAAAATATGTATCAAAAATGCAAAAACTAAAAATCAGGCAGAAAAAATAGCAAGGCGGATTGCAAATTCTTTACTTGTAAAAACAGCTTTCTTTGGGGAATCTTTAAATCCTGGCAGGATTATCTCAGCAGCAGGTGCTACACTGGAAAGTATTGATATAAATAAGATAGTTCTTAAAATAAATAACAGGAGCATTGTTTCAAATGGACAAATAATATCTTCTAATATAAGGGAAGTAGAAAAAAATTTAAAAAAAGATAAAATTAATCTGGAATTGGATTTAAAAATTGGAAGATTTTCAGAAACTATTTCAACAACGGATCTGTCATATAATTATATAAAAATAAACGCAGATTACAGTTAAAAAAATTGTTTAAAAGGTAAAAATGGGAAAAACAAAATTTTTTCTTATACTTTATATATTTCTTTTTTATAACTCCTATGCCATATTTAATTCTTTTATAGATTGCAGGATTGCAACTGTTACTGAGGATACAGGTAATTCACAAACGCAAAAACAGAAGGGCAGATTTGTTATAGGAACTGCTTCAGGACAGAATCTACTTTTTGGTTATCCTGATGGTATCTGGAGTTCTTTTACGACAATAAAAATAGATACAGATGGTGTTCTCGCTATTTATGGCGATAACAATGGAATTTATGTTCAGGATCCTATAGACGGTTTTGATGTTTCTGGTAATAGCACAAATACATCTAAATGGAAAATCAATGATATTGAAATAACTCAACAACTTACCATTGTTGATAATCCACGAACAGGTAAAAATAAAGATACCATAGAAATAAAATATACAATAAAAAATTTAAGGACAACCAATGTCAGTGCAGGATTACGAATTATGCTTGATACTCAATTAGGGATAAATGATAATTCGCCAATGCTTGTTGAGGGCCAGGGACGTATAGAAACTGAACACGAATGGAGTGGTGTTTCAGTCCCGGATGCATGGCTTACCTTAAATGATTATTATAATCCTTCAATAAAAGCAGAAGGCAATTTAATAAGTGCTTCAGCAACAAAACCTGATAGATTAATAATCGGACAATGGGATTTTCTTTATCAAAATATATGGGATTATGTTATAAATTCTTCTTATGTTATAACGGATACAGCAGCTGCTATGTTCTTTAATCCTGTTAATTATTTGCCTGGACAGGAAAGGACATATATAATGTATTATGGAATACCGGATGTATCAGGCGCAGAACTCAGTATAACAAAAACTGTAGATGTAAATCTGGCAAATTATGGAGATACACTTTCCTATAACCTGACTTATTCAAATATTGGAGATGCAGATATAAGTAATTTAGTAATATGGGATACACTACCATGGAATACAACATTTGTTGATGCTTCATCGGGATATAACATTAACAACAATACTATTTACTGGAATTTAGGTTCAATAACAAATACCTATACTTCTTATAGCATATGGTTCAGAGCAAGTATAAATCCAGTTCAGGGAACTTATGTTACAAATTCAGCAGCAGGAGGTTATACAGATGCTTACTGGAATGACATTGAAGTAAGATATTCAAATATAGTAAGAACTGATATTTATACAGCAACTGCAACAGTTACTCAAACAATAACTCCAACTCATACAATTACCCCAACACATAGTATAACACCAACTTTAACTCCAACACCGCCACCACTTATTTTAAAATTGGTAGGGACTTATCCTGAGCCAGCAAAATATAAAACACAGATTGTTTTTAATATTACCAGAGACGCTGATATTATAGTGACTATATATACAGTTTCTGGCGAAATAGTTAAAACATTCAGCGGAAGATTTAATGAAGGGAATAATGCTATAGAATGGGATTTGAAAAATAAATCAGGGATGAAAGTTGCAGCAGGTGTTTTTATATTCAGGATAGAAGCAAAAACTGATAGAAAAGAGTATGAAGAAATATTTGGAAAAATTGCAGTTGTAAAATAAATTTCTTTTTGTATGAATGATTAAATTTATAAATGAAAAAGACATTACTGGCTTGAAGTTCCTCCGGATGCAGGTTAAAAATTATTTTTAATGGTTCAGCAATCGATAGATAATTGTAAGGAAACTGAATTGGAAGTTTAGAAGGGAAAAGTAATAGTTCAGCCACCAGAAGCAAACTTGTAGAAGTGGAGATATTGGCAAGGAAACACTTGACGGTGTCATTCTTAGGAAGTTGAAAGATGTGTATAGGTAGAAAAATAAAGGGCGGACGAGGCTGACGAAGCAATCTCGCAGTTAAAAAACGAAAGAAGAGACAAGATAAAAAGGCGATCGTGTATAAAATCAAGATTGCAAGGTGTAGACGACCATCCCTGGTCGTCTACACCCGGAGAATGGAAGATAAAGGAACTCATTCTCCTGACTTCGCAATGACAGGACAGAGTGGCCATTGAGAGAAGTGAAGCGACAAAGCAATTAGGTATTAAAAAATGAATATCACCTAAAATATTCAAGTATAAAAATTTCGCATTTAAATTCGTTTAAACGAGAGATCGCAGATATTTATCCCCCCCTATTTTTCATTTATTGCCTTTTTTCTTATCTTTGTCTTTCAATACTTTCTTAAGAGCTAATAGTCTATCTTTATTCATTATTTTTAACTTCTTTATGTGTATACCATGTCTATCCTTATTCCCAAATACCAAAAATTTATTTATTGAATTTTTTTTAATCCCTGTTAAAATAAATAAAAAATACTAAAAAAAGGCAAAAATGACAGATATAACTTGTATAAAACAGGGAAATACAGATCTCTTTTTTAGAAATGGTGAACAGATAGCAGAATGGGTTTATAATGAAGATGGAACAATTACTAAATCGGGTGAAATAATAGAAGGGGAAATTTTAACGATATTTTTAAATGAAAATAAAGTAGAACAGCAAACAACCATAATTTTTGAAAATAATGATATAGTAACAGGGGTTATAAGACATTATTATAAAAGTGGGGCTTTAAAACAGGAAGTTACTTATAAAAATGGAAATCCGGATGGACCTTTTAGAATTTTTTATGAAAATGGCAAATTAAAATCAGAAGGGTTATATAAAAATGGGGTTTTACAATGGGCTACAAAGACGTTTTACGAATCCGGTAAAACAAAAACCGAACAGATAATTGAAGAAGGCGAACAGATTTACAGGATATATTACGAAAATGGAAATATTGAGGTAGAAGAAACCCATAAAGATAATGTTCAAAATGGTCCTTATAAAATATATTATGAAAATGGGAAAATAAAAGTTCAGGGGACTTATGTCAATGGCAAAAAAGAAGGAACATATAAAGTTTTTTATGAAACGGGCTTTGTAAAAGTAGAAGGCATCTATGTAAATGATAAAAGCGAAGGGTTATTTACACTTTATTATCCTAATGGTAAAGTTATGGCTGAGGAAAATTATGTAGAAGGAAAAAGGGAAGGGACATATAAAAATTATTATGAGAACGGGGTTATTCGAATTGAAGGGTTTTTTTTAAATGGAAAAGAGCATGGGCCACATAAAATTTATTATGAAAACGGAAACATAAAACTTGAAGTAAATTATATAGATGGAAAAGAAGAAGGTCCTTACAGGATTTATTATAGAACTGGAGAATTAAAAATAGAAGGTTTTTATAAAAATGGGAAAGAAGATGGTCCGTATAAACTTTATTATCCATCAGGAACTATAAAAGTTATAGGTTCATATAAAGAAGGAAAAGAAGATGGTGTTTTCGTTATGTATAATGAGACCGGGATTAAGAAAGTAGAGGAAAAATTTAAGGAAGGAAAACTGGATGGTAGTTTTAAAAGTTTTTATGACTCTGGAGTTTTACAATGCGAAAAAGTATTTAAAGATGAAAAAGAAATATCAAGCAAGGAATATGATGAAACAGGAAAAGAAATAGGGTAAAATATTGGTTGATTTTTATAATACTGAATCTTTATAATTGAATCAATTAAGCATTATTTTAGGATATAAATATAAATGTTGTAATAGTTCAGCCACCAGAAGTGAACCTGGAAAAGTGTGGCTACTGGTAAGTAAATACTTGACCTTGTCATTGCGAGGAAGCCGAAAGATATGTAAAGGTAGAAAAATAAGGGTATATGAGGCTTAAGGAAGCAATCTGGCAGTTAAAAGAGTAAGAAAACAAGTAGAAAAGGCGATCGGTAATAAAAGCAAGATTGCTTTGTCAGGCTCATTAAACGAGG
>DYJU01000027.1 GCA_020722985.1 Candidatus Methylomirabilis sp. | reverse complement strand
GCTTTTAAATTCGTTTAGACTAAAGATCTCAGATGGGGTAGATATTTATCTACCCCCTATTTTTAATTCATTACCTTTTTTCTCATCTTTATCTTGTAATATTCTCTTAAGAGCTAATAGTCTATCTTTATTCATTATTTTTAACTTCTTTATGTGTATACCATGTCTATCCTTATTCCTGTTTTTTTGTAATTTATAATTGATTTTATAAATAAAAGATATATAATATAGATAAACTGTAAAATTTCAGATATTGGAAGAAAACCTATATTATTTAAAGTAACCGAAAAATAAGTATAGAAAGAAAATTTAAGGGTAATATGAGGTTGACGAAGTAATCGTGCAGTTAAAAGGATGTCAGCGATAAAAAAGTTGTGGAGAAATTAAATATAGACATTTAAAAAAATTATATATTTAAGTAAGGAGTGTTTTTATGAGAAAAATTTTAATAATTCATGGTCCAAACCTTAATCTTTTAGGGCAGAGAGAACCTAATATTTATGGTAATGTAAATTTATCAGAAATAAATGATAATTTACAGGCAATGGCTAAAACTTTAGGAGTTGAGATAAAAATAGTTCAGAGTAACCATGAAGGGGAAATAGTTGAAACAATACACCAGGCGATGAACTGGGCTGATTATTTAATTATAAATCCTGCTGCTTACACCCATACTTCTGTAGCGATACGCGATGCAATAGCTGGTGTTAAAATACCAACAATAGAAGTTCATTTGAGTAATATATACAGCAGAGAAGATTTCAGACAGAAATCTTTTATTGCTCCTGTTTCAGTGGGTAGTATCAATGGTTTTGGAGAGTTAAGTTATTATCTTGCGTTAGAAGCTGCTGCCAAAATGAAACAATGACAGATAAGATTTTAAAAATAACCAATTTTTTTGTTATTGCTGGTATTTTCTTTTTGCTTTCTGTTCCTTTTTTCCTTCCTGGATATTTATATAATGAAATGCTTTTGCTGTATAAAGGTTTTATAGTATTTTTAGGTTTTATTTTTGTCATGGAAAATAAAATTTTAAAAACAGAAGTAAAGATAGAAACCCCTATTGATGCACATATTTTTTTAGTTTTTATATGGTATATAATTTCAATTTTTTTTTCAAATTATACTTTTGAAACATTAAATTCTGTCATTGATTTTTTTATTTATATTTTATTTTTTTATGTTGTTTATATTTATTCAATAAAATTTTTTAGAAATTTTATTTTTTTTATTATTTTTTTAGGGACCATTCTTAGTATTTATGGTATTTATCAATATTTTTATGGATTTGATTTTACTTTAAAATATTTAGCAAAAATAAATATTGATTATTCAGAAGCAATAAAAGAAATATTACCTTCAAAAAGAATTTTTTCAACATTTATTTACCCAAATACATTTGCTGGATTTTTAATTTTGATTTTGCCTGTGAGTATAGGTTTTTTTAAAATTGAAAAAAATTTAAGAATCATTCTTTTTCCATGTGTTATAATAATAACTACAGCTTTGCTTTTAACTAAATCTATGGGTGCTTTTTTATCACTTATTATTTCACTTTTTCTCACATTATTTTTAATATCAGATAAGACATTAAAAAATTTTAAAATATTTATTTCGCTATTTTTATTGCTTATTATTTTTTTATTTACAGTTATTTTAAACCTATGGGGTATAGATAGTATATTTCCAAATCTTTTAGGCAAGATAGAAAGTTATTTAAAAATGACGGAGGTAATTTCAAAACATTTTATAAAAGGAAATGGACCTGGTAGTTTTGAAATGATTTATAATTCACCCGAATTTAATGTGGTTTCTTATTTGAAATATGCGCATAATCTATTTTTTCAGATATTTATAGAAACAGGAGTGATAGGTGTAATACTTTTTTTTCTTATATTATTTTCCGGATATAAAACTGTTATAGAAAATTTTTTCTTTTTACGGACACCTTATAAAAAGATCCTTATTTTTACCCTTTTAACGGGAGTTACAGCATTTTTAATTCATAATATGATTGATTTTGATATAAATAATTTTGAAATTGTAATTATTTTTATCTTATTTGCTGCTATAATTTTTGCACAAACAAATATTTATATGCTTTACATAAAAAAATTAAAATTGAATTATATCCTTGGTATAATTCCAGGCAAAAGGCAAAATTTAATTTTTATTATAATTTTAATTATTTTGTTTTTTTCAATAATAACAGGGGGACATAATCCAATTATTTTTTCTTTACTTATTTTACTCATTGTTGCAGGATTTGCAATATGGTCTGTAAGTAAAGAAGATATAAAAAATACTGATATTGACCTGCCGGTTGTTTTTTTATTTTTGTGGCTTGTTTTATCTTTATTAAAAACACCATTTATTAATCGGGGGATAGAATATTTTATTATTATTATATCAACTTTTTTATTATTTTATTTTTCCTTTCATTTTATTCATAAAACATACTATAAAATTTTTATTTCTAATTTTATTGTTTTTTTAGGGATAATATTAGGGATGATAAATCTGTCGCAACATTTTTATAATTTTATTTTAAAAAAAGAAATTATGTTTTCTTCTTTTTTTCCTAATCCAAATCTTTATGCCAGTTATATGCTTATTCCTTTTGCTTTTTTATTAAATAAAATTTATATTCAAAAAAGACAGAAATTTTTAATTGGAAAAATTTTATTATTGATTTTGTTTATTATTTTTTTATCATTTGCAAATTCAAAAGGTGGTATTTTATCAGGATTTTTTATTTTGATTTTTTTTTATTTTTATTATAAAAAATTTAAAGATTTTATAAAAGATGTCCCACAGATTAAAGAATTGAAAGAAAAATTATTTAAAATAATATTTATTATTTTCCTGATCTGTACTTTTACACCGCTTATGCCCTCTGGGAAAAAAGTGATAAGTTATAGCAAAGATCCTTTTTATTTTAATAGAATAGAAATTTATAAAGCAACCTTAAAGATGTCTTTTGATAAGTTTTTTACTGGCTGGGGAATTGGAAGTTTTGAAAGAATATTCCAGCGTTATAATTTTCCTATAGAAAGACCTGCAAGATATCAGATGGAAGCAAATTTTGCACATAATGAGTTTCTTCAAATTTTTTCAGAGACAGGCATAATAGGTTTGATTTTAGTTATAATAATATTTTTTAATATATTAAAAAATATACCAGATTATAAAGGTCATAAAAAATTGTGGGCTGCACAAGCAGGTGCATATTTTGCTTTTGCTGGTATTATTTTTCATTCTTTTTTTGATTTTAATTTACACGTCCCAGGTATTATTTTTACTCTTGCTATAATTTCTACTTTAATAATAAAAGAAAAAAATGTAATTAAAACAGTTCCGCCAGAAGCGCTTTTTTTTACAAAAGTTTATTTTTTTCCTGCTTTGATATTGTTTGTTATTTTAGTGAGTATAGCAATAAGACCTGGTATATCTTATTTACTTTATAAAAAATATAATGAAACAAAAGATTTTACTTATCTGCAAAAAGCTTCTTTAGTTGAACCACTTAATTCAAAATATTTATTTGAAACGGGCAAAATATATGAAGCAACAGATAATAAAAAAATGGCAATATCTTTTTTTAAAAAAGCATTAATGTATGATAAATATAATTGTATATATCCTTTGCATCTTGCTCGCATAAGCATTTTAGGAGGAGAAATAAAAGAAGCAGAAAAATATTTTAATCTATCTTTAAAATTTAATCCACTCAGGGTTTTTACTTATGCGGAAATAGGAGATTTTTATATAAATAATCTGAAAGATTTTGAAAATGCAAAGAATTATTATCAAAAAGCAATAGCAATAGAGCCGTATTTTTTTACTGCGAGGAATAATTTAGCATTAATATTTAAAAATGAAAAAAATTATGATTTTGCATTAAAGGAGTTTAATTTTATAGAAAATTTTATTGATACATTATCACCCATTACTGAATATGAAAAACAAATTATTTTTTTTAAAAAACAGATACTTTATATAAACATGGCAAATTTATATGAAGAAATTAAAAAATATGATAAAGTATGTCAATATTTAAAAAAATTTTTGGAAATCGAAAAAGATAAAGATATAGAAAAAAAACTTGATAAATTATGTCAGAAGGAAAAAATAGATGAATGCTGTAAAAAATAATCTGCTTGAAAAAAAAGATTTTGTTTATTTGATTTTAATACTTATTTTTATAATAATTTTTTTTAATAAAATAATTTTTGAAGGTAAAAATTATTTTATTGGTGATATATATTCACAATTTTTTCCCTGGAAAGAATTTGCAAAAAATTCTATTCAATCGGGAACGCTACCGTTCTGGGATCCTTTTACATTTTCGGGCTTCCCTTTTCTTGCGGATATACAGAAAGGAGTTTTTTATCCTGGTGGTATTTTCTTTTTTATATTTGATTTTTCTTCTGCGTTGAAAATTTTTATAATAGTTCATTTTATAATTATGGGGTTTTCTATATTCTTTTTTTTAAAGACATTAAATTTTTCCAGTTTGGCTGCTTTTTTTGGTTCATTTATATATATGTTTAACACTTTTACAATTTCAAAAATAAATTTTTTTAATGCAATAGCAACGCTTGCTTTTTTTCCTGTTTTATTAATTTTGATTCTTAAATTTATACTTGAGAAAAATTTTTATAATTTTATTTTATTGATTTTAATATTATGTATTGAATTTCTTTCAGGGCATCCGCCATTATTTTTTTATTGTATGTTCTTTTCATTTATTTATTTTATCTTTATTGCTTTAAAAATTGATGGTATAAAAGTTTTTATAAAAAAATTTTTTCAATATTTTTTTTATGTTGTAATAATTTTTTCTTTTTTTATTTTAATAACCCTTCCACAGACAGGGTTATTCTGGGAACTTATTAATAATTCAATGAGATTTAATGGTATATCTTATAGTGAAGCAACTGTTGATTCTCTTTCTTTTTCTTCCCTGCTTTCGTTTTTTATGCCTGGAGCTTTAAATGGAATAAATATTAATCCTTTAAAAGATTGGTTAGACTTTTCATTGGGGATTTTGAACTTTTTTTCGGTAACATTTATTTTTCTTTTTACAATTTCATTTTTCTTTAATAAAAATAAATTAATTTATTTTTGTTATATAATAATTTTTAGTTCTATTTTAATAGCGCTTGGTAAAAACACACCAATTCATTCCTGGTTTTTTACTTTCTTCCCTGGTTTTTCATTTTTAAGGCATCCCGGACTTGCAATTACAATTGCTTTAATACCATTTTCAATAATAACCGCTTTTTCTATTGATGAATTAAAAGAAGCTTCTCAAAGACAACTATCTTCATTTAATTCCTTTATAAGTTACAGGATACCTGGTTATATTGAAACAAGATTTGCAGATAAATTATTTTTTATTTATATTATATTTTTAATAATCTGCATATTAACCATAATAAATCATAAGAGTATAATAAAAATATATAATATTTATAATCTAAAAAATTTAATTTGGGGTTTTATTTTTTTTATTGCAATATTCGGCTTACATATATCTTTACTATTTTTTAAAGAAAATTTAAATATTTCTAAAAATTTTTATTTTATTGTTTTATTTTTTATTTTATTCTCAGAACTTTTTCATTTTTCCTCAAAAATTAATCCTTTAATTGATTCTTCAATATATAATATGGAAAAAAATCTACCAGAGACAGTTAATATAATAAAAAGTTCAAGTTTTAAATTTATACATACCGATATGGTTCAAAAGAAAAGGATAACAAAAGGGGATTCAATTTATAATGCCCAAAAAAATTATTTGCTTTCAATCCCTTCTAACACAGCCTCCTTATATAAATTATATGATGCATATGGTTACAACCCGATAATTTTAAAAGATTATTTAAGTTTTTATTCTGATATTTTTTCAGGGGATGATATAAATAATAAAGAAAAAATAAATTTATTAAATGTTAAATACATTTTTTCATATAAAGATGAGTTATTAAATTATACAAAAGTTCATGATGGCTATATAAAAATTTATAAAAATCCCGATGCTGTTCCTGTATTTTTTATGACAGAAGAAAAAAACAAATTAAAACCAATTACAGTTCAAACAGCGTGGGGTAGAAAAAATGAAAATGATTTTAATTATTATAAAATAGATGTAAAAACACCAAAATCTGGTTATTTTATTTTTTCAAATAATTTTTATAATGGTTGGAGGGTTTTTATTGATAATCAGGCAGCAAATATTGAAAAATGTTTTGATATTTATATGGGAGTTAAAATAGATAGCGGAAATCATACAGTTATATTTAAATATTACCCGGAAAAATTTTATATTTACACAATAATCTATTATTTTATTTTGTTGATTTTTATTTGTTTTGCGTTATTTTATTTAAGAGATAAAATTAAAAACTTTTAAATTTTAATTTATTTATAATATCAATTATTTCTTTATCTTTCTTTTTTATCTTTTTCAATATTTCATAAGCGTTTTCATAATCTTCCACTTCATACAATAATTGGGCTAAAAATTTATATAATTTAAAATATGAAGGATTTTCAGATATCTTTTCATCAAGATATTTAATTGCGATATTAGTATCTTTTGACTTGTAAATTTTAGCAAGAATAAGAAATGCACTTTCAGAAGGATAAAAGTTTGAAAAAAATTCAAGTTCATTTTTTATTTTTTTAAAATTTTTAATATCAAATGTAATCGGTGATTTTTCTGGGGAAAAATTTTTAAAATATTGTTTATGTAAGGATGGATTTATCAAAATAAAATAATCATCATCAAAATAAGAAATTTTATAATTTTCATTTAAAAGGTAATCAACAACTTTTGAATCTTTTTCAACTATAAAAGTGTTTAAATTAAAAGATTTAATATTTTCTTTTAAGTTTTTTTTATTTTCTAAAAAAAGTTTATAATCAGGGTATAAAAAGAATCCAAGGAAATTTTTTAACTTTTCTGGATGATAAATATTCGGTGGTAATTTATATGTATTTATAAATTGAACAATCTGATATGGTATTGGTTGTTTATCAATATTTTTTTCAAAATAAATCCCAGAAAATAGCAAAACGGGAATTAAAATAATATACACAATATTTTTAATAAAAGTTAAATTTTTTTCAGACCATTGTTTTTTCCAGACAAAGTCCCATTTAAATATTAAATAAGTATAGTAACTGATAACCGGTATTGAAAAAGCAATAAAAAAAATAATTTTATTTATATTAAAAAAACCTATTGAAAATAAAAAAAATGATACAAAGATATCTTTAAAAAGTTCAGATTTTCTTCCCACGTCTGCCCCTCTTAAATTTAAAGTAATTATGAATATATATAATAAAATATAGATATAAAAAATAAAATTAAAATTTAATAAACCATCATATTTAAAAGTATTATAAAAAGAAAAGTTATAAAATAAAATTTTGGGTGATAAAATAATAAATGCATAGAATAGAAATAATAAAATAGTTATTAAACAACTGATAAAAAACATTTTTAATAAATATTTTTCTTCTTTTTCTGGTTGTTCTTTTAAATCAAAATAACGATAAATTAAATAAAAAAGCATAATAGAGATACCAATAAATGCACCCCATATATCAAAACCACACCAGATAAGAGAAAGAAAAGGCAGTATATAATATAGGTTTTTATTTTTTTCAGATGGATTTCTTTCAAGTATATATAAAAAGCAAGATAAAAAAAACAGATTAAAAATTTCCGGGGAAAATTTTGTTGATACCATAATAATGATAGCCGCGAAAGATGAAGGAATAAGAGATATAGTTATATATTTCCCCATCAATCTTTTATATATAATAAGGAAAAGAATAAAAAAGGAAAAGAAAAGCAATAGCATTTTATAATATTTGAAAAAATTTAAACTCAAATATTGGACATTTAAATATGCAAATAAATCAAAAAATAAATAATTCCTGTCAAAAATGTTATTTTTAACAAAAGATGAGTCATCAAATTTAAGTAAAGATTTATTAATAAAAATTTGTTTACCTGATAACAGATGTTTAAAAGAATCAAGTGATAAATAATTTTTTGAAAAATTAAAAATAAGAAAAAGAAATACAATAAAAAAAACAAATTTTAAAATATTGGTTAAAGTTTTTGAATACATTTTATTTTTGCTTTATTTTTAAAAAAGTTAATTTTATAATTTCTGATGTATTATTTTTAACACCATGTTTTTCTTCTGGAAAAACTATTATACCATCTCCTTCTTTTACTTCAATTATTTTGCCATCAATTAAAAATTGTGGAGTTCCTTTTATGAAATAAAAAACCTCTGCTTCATCTATGTGGCTATGTTCTTTTATTTCATCGCCAGGGTTTAGATAAGCCACGCCACCTGAAAAATTTTCTTCTTTGAAAAGATATTTTGGTCCTGATTTTTCATACTTAAATGGAACATTTTTTTCATTTATCATTTTCATTTTTATCACCTTCCTTTTTTAATAAAATAAGATTTTTAAATTCAATAATTTTTTTATAATTTTTTTCTTTTAAAGAATCAAATTCATTTAATGCATTTTTTTCTAAAACTAAAAAATCAGTGTTGAAAAAAGAGATTATATCATTTTTTTTATAAAAAAACCTGTATTTATAAATGTATCTGCCTGGTGCTTTTGTATGTGTATAAAAATATATTTGTGGTTCATCTGCAAAAACAAAAATTGTTTTTTTATCTTTTTTAATTTCATTAATTATTTCTGCAATTGCTTTTCCTTCATAAAAAATATCCATAGTTTTTTTTTCGTTTTTAATAAAATTCAAAGTATTATTAATTGAAATAAAATAAATAACATATAATCCAAAAATTATAATTATTATTAAAACAATTTTTTTATTATTTATTTTTTTTAGTAAAAAATTGTATAAATCACTTATTAAAATCATATTTAAAATTGATAAAAAAGGAATTAAAGTAATATAATAATGCGGATAAAGACCTGATAGTAAAACAATTGATAAATAAAAAGAAATGACTGATAAAACAGATATAAAATTAAATTTATCTTTTTTATTTGTAAAAAATTTATATAATCCATATAAAAATCCAAAAAATAAAAATAAATTAGTTTTTATGAATATCCCGCCGCCTTTTAACAAAATTAGAAATAAATTTTTAAATTCAAAACGGGATAAATACGAAAAATTATAAAAAAAGTTACACTCAATAAATTCTTTTATGTTATTATTTTTTATAGTCCAGATAAATAATAGAAAAGTTAAAAAGAAAAAGCCAGAAAAAAGCCATATAAAATATTTCATTTTATGTTTTTTATAAAATCTTAAAAAATATAAAACGGGAATGATAATAATAAAAACACTCATAAGTTTTATAAATGCACTAATTCCTATAAAAAAGCCAGTTAAAAAAAGATTGATATAATAATATTGTCTATCATAATTAATTAAAAAAATAAAAGCAATCAAGAGAGGTAAAATTAAAAAAATTTCTGCATTTGAGTTAATCCCCTGGATTGTATGATTATTTAAATGTATTATAAAGATAAAAAGTGCAAGCAAACTTAACCATTCATTATAAAAATTCCTTAAAAAAGAATAAAATACAAGAAAAGTAATTAAGATATAGAAATTTGTAAAATTTCTTAAAGATACATCATCTTTACCGAAAAATTCAAATGCGATTTTATATAAATAATAAATAAACGGTTGTTTATGATCAAAAATGTCTTTATATGGTGTTTCTCCTTTATCAATTCTTTCTGCTATATATGCATAGGTTCCTTCATCACGATCAAAAGGTATATATAAAAAAAGGGCTCTATAAATAAATGAAGAGATTATAAGAATAAAAATAAAAATTAATTCGGATTTTTTGATATTGTCCTGCATATCAAAAAACCTTTTGAAGGATCTGTTTTACGCTGTTTTTATCCATCTTTACAGGATTGAAGGTCATTGAACCAGTTTTAAATTCTGTTTTTGAAATTATATAATCAATTTTATCTTCGGTTATTTTAGTAATTTTTTTAAAATTTTCTGGTATTTTTAATTTTTTATTTAATTTTTTTATATTTTCTATAAGATCGCATTGTAATTCTTTATTTAGATTTTTTAATTCTTTATTTATTATTTTTTTATTAAACTCTAATACATAAGGCAAAAGCATAGCATTGATAAGTCCGTGTGGTAATTTTAAAATTGCGCCGACTGGATGAGAAATTCCATGGACAGCACCTAAACCTGCATTTGCAAAAGAAAAACCTGCAAGCAAACTGGCATATAACATATTATATCTTGCTTTTAAATTTTTACCATTTTTGTATGCTTTATATAAATTTTTGAAAATCAATTTTATAGAATTTTTTGCCACAAGTTTTGTAAAAGGATTTGCATTTATAGAAAAGAATGATTCTACCGCATGACATAGAGCATCCATTCCAGTATATGCAGTAACAGTCTCGGGCATTGTTAAAGTTAATTCTGGATCTAAAATAGAAATTGAAGGTATAAGTTTTTCAGAACGTAAACTAATTTTTATATCTTTTTCAGTATAAGTTAAAACAGCATTTTTAGTAACTTCTGACCCTGTTCCTGCTGTTGTTGGTATTGCAATAAAAAAACATGGATCTTTTATAATTTTAATTTTATTATCAAGATAGTCTTTAACGCTGTAATTTTCTTTACAAATGCCACTGACAGCTTTTGCACAATCTAAGGCGCTTCCACCCCCCATGCCTATTATAAAATCTATTTTTCTTTTTCTTGCTATATCTGCTGCCCTATCCACCGTTTCTACAGATACTTCGGGTTCTACATTATTAAAAACAAAAATATTTTTATCATTAAGTAAATTTATGATTCTATCTATAAGTCCAGTTTTTAAAGCAAAATTTTTACCTGTAATTAGTAATCCATTTTTTCCATAAATAGAAATATTTTTTAATTCATTTAATTTACCATTACCAAAAATTATTTTTTCTGGAAAAAGGAGGGAAAAACCTTTCATATAATAACTGCTCCACCATATCCTACAACCTGTTCATAGTCGCCGCTTACCTCACCAGAATTTGCATATTTAATTATTTTACCTTCCTTTGCACCTGATATTTTGCATGCTTTTAATAAAACAAAAACTGGCATCCATCCACACATGGAAATATCATTTTCATAAATTTCTTTTACCATTTTTTCTGGATCAAGTTTCATTATCGCATCTAAAACTAATTTATCTTTTCTTTCTGCTGTTTTTGCATCTTCATAATGTGTAAGATCGGTAGATGCAATAAGTAAAATATCTTTTCCTTTAATAATATTTGCAATAACCTCTCCTAATTTTGATAATTTATCAAGATCTGATTCTGCAAGACATATTGGAACAAAAGAAAAAGAAGGTTTTAAATATTGTATAAAAGGTAATTCAACTTCTATAGAATGTTCTTTTAAATGCGCCATAGTATCTTTTTGTGCAAATTTACAATTTCTAATAATTTCATTTGCAACAGGCTCATTTATTCTACAATCACCGAGTGGAGTTCTCCATATACCCTGTGTCATTACTGAAATGGATTTACCAAGTCCTGTATGGTTTGGGCCTAATATAATTAAAATATCAGGTATTTCTATAGATGAGAAAACTTCTCCAGCAACTTTACCAGAATATATATAACCCGCATGTGGAACTATAATACCTTTAGCTTTATATTTATTTTCTACTTTGATTATATACTTACTGATATGTTTTTTTAATGCTGGAGCATCAGATTCATAGAACATACCAGAAACCTGCGCTTCTCTTAACATTGCTCCCTCCTTAAAATTTATATGTAATAATTTTAATATATTTTATTTTAAAATCAAACAAATTTTTATGTTATAATTTATAAAAAAGAAAAGGAGATACTATGAAAGAAAAAATTTTGTTACATACCTGTTGTGCTCCTGATGCAACACATAGTATAAATGTATTAAGGGAACGGAATTTTTTTGTTATAACATTTTTTTATAATCCCAATATACATCCTGAAGAAGAATATATAAAAAGAAAAAATGAAATGGAAAAAATAAAAAAATTTATGGAAGTTGAAAATATAGATGATGTTACTTATGATAAAGATAGATGGCATCAAATTTGTGACATATATGCTAATGAAAAAGAAGGCGGGAAAAGATGTGAATTATGCTTCAGGATGCGTATTGAAGAAACAGCAAAAAAAGCAAAGGAAAAAAATATAAATTATATTGCAACAACTCTTACAATAAGTCCACATAAAAATGCAGAACTTATAAATAAAATAGGCGATGAAATTGGAAAAAAATATTCTATTAACTATTTACCTACCAATTTTAAAAAACAGGATGGATTTAAAAAATCAATTGAACTTTCAAAAAAGTTTGGACTTTATAGACAAAATTATTGTGGTTGTATATATTCTTTAAATATGAGAAAGTTAAAATAAAAACAAGGAGAAATATAATGAAAAAGAAAATTATTTTTTTTATTTTTTTATTTATTATTAATATATCTTTTTCCTATGGACAAATAAATTTAGAAAATTCAATTGTAAAAATAATAACAATAAACAATTCTCCTGATTATAGCCAGCCCTGGCAGATGCTCGGACAATCAAGTGTAAGTGGTTCAGGATGCATTATTGCTGGTAAAAAAATACTTACAAATGCTCATATAGTTAGCAATAGCACTTTTATACAGGTAAATAAATCAGGTGAAACAAAAAAATATGTTGCAGAGGTTTTTGCAATTGACCATGAATGCGACCTTGCTTTATTAAAGGTAGACGATGAAGATTTTTTTAAAAATATCATACCACTTAAAATTGGGAATATGCCCGAAATTGGAGATGCGGTGAAAGTATATGGATTTCCAATTGGTGGCGATAAATTATCAATGACAAAAGGGATTGTTTCCCGTATAGAAATAACACAATATTCTCATAGTTTAAGAAATTTTATTTCAATTCAAATAGATGCAGCAATCAATCCAGGCAACAGTGGTGGCCCTGTAATTGTGAATAATAAAGTAGTAGGTGTTGCTTTTCAATCTTTTGATAAGGGACAGAACATAGGTTATGCTGTTCCCAGTGTTATGATTCGTCATTTTTTAGATGATTTAAAAGATGGTAAATATACTGGCTTTCCAGGTTTTGGGATATATACCCAGAACCTTGGAAATGATTATTTCAGAAAAAAATTAGGGATGAGAAATGGGCAAACAGGTATAATTATTCAGGAAATTGAATATGGTTCAAGTGCTTTTAATATATTAAAAAAAGAAGACGTAATACTTTCAATTGATAGCATAAAGATAGAAAACGATGGAACAATTCCCTATCGTAAATCAAGATTGGATTATTCTTTTTTGGTAGATTTAAAATCCGTCGGAGATTATATAACTTTAAAAATTTTGAGAGATAAAAAAGAATTGGATGTAAAAATAAAACTTAAAAATTATATTCCAATAGTTCCGAGAACCGAATATGATGTAAAACCAACTTATTATATTTTTGGTGGTATAGTATTTGTTCCTTTGACAGTAAATTATATATATAGTTTATGGAATTCTTCAGGGCAAAGACCTTCATTACTTGATAGAATTATTTATGATATTGCAACACCGGAAAGAAAGCAAATATTGGTTTTACAACAAGTTCTTGCTGATGAGACAAATAAAGGATATCATGATTTTTCAAATTTAATAGTAAAAAAAGTAAATGGGAAAATACCAGCGGATATTAAAGATTTAATAAACATAATAGAAAATCTTAAAGACCAGTATTTAATAATAGACCTTGAAAATTTAAACCAGATAATTTTAGAATTATCAGAATCAAAAAAAGCAACAGAATTAATTTTAAAAAGATATGGTATTAATTTTGATAGATCGGAAGATTTAAAGCAATAATATTTTAGGTATAATTTTATTACACCTATGGAGATTGGGAAAAACAATGGAGACAAAGAAAATATTTAAAATAAAAAGATTGCTTAATTCAGATGGTTTTTTACGAGCAACAATAAATATAAGAAAAAAGAAGTCAGCAATTAATAATAAAATTTATAATACAATATATTTGATTCATAACAAAAACGGTAGAAAGAAAGCAATCTATATACCGAGAAATTTAGAAGAAAAAGTAAAAAAATGGGTTGAAAATTATAATAAACTAAAATTTTATTTAGATGAGATATCAGATATTTATTTAAAAAAAATAATTAATAGAAACAAAAAATTTAATCATAAATAAAAAATTAGTCTTTTAAAACAACCATATTTAATTTCTTTACAACCTACATTACCATTATCAAAACCCATGGTGCTCTGTCATCGTAAGGAAACGAAAAGTTCCTTTTATTTTCTGTTATATTCATCTTTCTGCTTCTTTGAAATTACAATTTTAGGAGTTTTTCACCAATGCCAGAATTTTTACTTGCAGACTATTGGCAGTTTAATTATTCCCTAATAAATTTTTTATATTTATATTATTTCGTTTACGGTTCCGTTGTTGATATAAAAACTTTTTTTAACTTTCAAATTTTTAATATTTTCTTTTGATGTTGTTGTAATAATAACCTGTTCTATATTATCAAGTAATTTACCGATAATTCCTCTATTGCTTTCATCCAATTCAGATGAAAAATCATCAAGTAGAATTATTGGTTCTATTCCATTTTTTAATTTTAAAAATTTTGCTTGAGTAAATTTTAAAATAAGAGCAATTAATCTCTGTTGCCCTTCGGAGGCATATAATTTTGCTAATCTGTCATCAAAATAAATATCAATATCATCCCTATGCGGACCTATAAGTGTTATTCCCCTTGCTATTTCTTCGTTATATAAATTTTTTAAATGTAAATTATAGGAATTTTTAATTTCTGTTATATCATAATTTATAAAATATTTTGAATTATATGTTAATTTTATTTTATTCTTTATTATTTCAAAATTAGAAGAAATAATGTCATTCATTTCATTTATTAATTTAACTCTTTTTTCTATAATTTCTGACCCGAAATTTATCATTTGATTATTCCAGATATCAAGTGTATTACTTGAAAATTTGCCTTCTTTTATCTTTTTTAATATAAAATTCCTGTGAGAAATAATCTTTTGATATTTAAGTAGTGCATCATAATAGGTATTTTCAATAAGGCATAAAAATTCATCAACAAAATTTCTCCTCAGTAAAGGGTCTGATTTTATAATTTGAATAGTTTCTGGAGAAAATAAAACTATCGGTATTTCGCCTATCAATTTTGACAATCTGGATAATCTGTTATTATTTATTTTAGCTATTTTTTTCCTCTGCTCTAAAGAAAGTTCACATGAGATATTTTTTATAATTCCATTATTTTTAATTTCTATTTCTATCAACATATTTTTATTGTTATAATTTATTAAAGACATATCATTTACAGTTCTAAAAGATTTTGTATAAGCAATGAAATACAATGCTTCTAAAATATTTGTTTTTCCGGATCCGTTTTCACCGGAAAAAACATTGATGCCATCGGAAAAATTTATTTCAGTTTTTACATAATTTCTAAAATTAAAAAGATTTAGTTTTAATACTTGCATATAACCTCTTGATTATTTTTGTTCCACGTAGAACATTTGTTAAGGTGTAATCTAAATTGTTCCACGTGGAACAATTTATTCACATTTGTAATTTTTAAACTATAATGGTTTTAATTTAATGTTTTTATATTTTCTTGGATAATTGCTATCTGTTTTCCACAACTTTTTCACAATTATTAAACATCTTTTTCCATAATTATCAGGTAATTTATAATTATGTATATCTTCAATAATAAAACCAAGAGTTTCCTGCAATTTTTTATTATTTATTATGTCCTTTTCCTGCTTTTTACTGGCATAATATACACAGAAACCATTAATTTTTATTAAAGGGATAGCAATTTCCATTGCAATATTAAAAGATGCAAATGCTTTTATTAACGCACAATCATACTTTTCTCTGTAAGTATCATGTTTGCCTAATTCTTCTGCCCTATTATTTAAAATAGTTATGTTATTTAATTTCAGTTTATTTTTTATATTTTCCATAAATAAGCATTTTTTTTTATTTGAATCAACTAAAAAAAATAATTTATTTTTTAATAAAATAGCATTTGGAATACCAGGAAAACCTGCTCCAGAACCAATATCCAATATTGTTTCATAATGCGAAACGGCGTTTAAATTTTTAAATTGCAATGAATCTAAAAAAAGATTAATGAAAATATCTTCATCATTTTTAAGACCAGTTAAATTAAATTTTTTATTCCATAATTTAAGTTCTAAAAAGAATTTTTCAAAATTTTTTAGTACTATGTTATCAAAAATTTTTTCATCATCTAAAAACTTAAGGTATTTTTTTATGCTTATCATTTTTTTCATTTTTAAATTATAATTGATTTATTTTTATAAATCAAATAAAATATAATTAAATAAAAGTTAAAGGAGGGCAAAATGAAAATTTTAAAAATTTTACTTGTTCCCTGCTGTTTTATTTTATTATTTTTTTCCTGTACAAAAAAACAAAAAGAAGTTATTTTACCTGTGCCAGAAGATTTTATTGCATTTTTAGATTATCATACAGTTGAAAATGAGAAAGATTTTGGGACTGTTGTTGTAATTTCTAAAAGTATTAAAGGGAAAGTAGAATTAAATTATAAAGGGAAAAAAGAAAATTTAGAAATCAAACCAGGTGAAATAAAAAGATTTTCACAAAAAATAAAATTAATTAAGGGTGATAAAATAACTTTAAAGAATAAAAAAATTATAAAAGAAATTCCGATTAAATATGAAAAATATTTAGCATTACCATTAGGTGGAGTTGAAACAAAATCAGCAATGTTTTCTGATAATACCTATTTTTATGCAACAAAAGCAAAACAAAATTATATCACCATGTATCATATTGCTAAAACAAAAGAAACAAGTTTTGGTTTCCCTGATAAAGATACTGTCTGGTTTGCCATTGCATTTAAAAATAGGATTAAAATTTCTGATACAGAAGGTATTTTAATATTTAAAAAATTTTCAGGAAAAAATAGGGAAATATATTATGTAACTACCTATTATTATGATACTGATTATAATTTTGTAGGTGGTTTTCCAGGATGGGAGGCGCGTTATTTACAACAAACAAAATAAAAAATTATTTGTTTGTTTTTAATATTTTTATAATTATTATTGGAATAAGAAAATTCTAAGTTTTACTATATAATAAAAAGTTTAGCCATCATAATTTCGTTTGTAAAAATTTAACCACCGTTAAAGGATTTTAAAATTGTTTTTCTTAGGGAGCCGAAAAATAAGTGTAGGGGGAAAAAAATAATATGAGGGGGATGAAGAAATCTGGCTGTTATACTTTAATTATTACTATTATCTTATAAGATTAGGAAGGCCGATCTTTTCAATTACTTTTTCAATTCTATCGGTTTTGAGTAAATTTTAAAATCATTGCAAAAACTTTAATTATTTATTAAAATATTTATAGAAAAATTGAAATTTATATGACCCATAGATAAACCTTTACATAATTTTTAAAGGAGCATAAATGAACATGATTTTTGTTAATGGGAAAAAAGAAAAAAATCATGATAATATAGATGAACTTTTAACGGCATTAAATTATAATAAAAAAAATATTGCTGTTTTAGTGAATGATAATATTATAAAAAGGGAGGACTGGAAAGGGTATAAATTAAAAGAAAAAGACAGGGTTGAAATTGTTGGGTTTGTAGGTGGTGGGTAAATTAAAATTTTAAGGAGATAACTTATGGATTTTCAAATGGCAGGAAAAAATTTAAAATCAAGATTAATTATAGGCACGGGAAAACTTTCTTCTTATAAAGTAATTCCTGATATAATTAAAAATACAGGTGTTGAAATTTTAACTGTTGCAGTTAGAAAAATAAATCCAGATGCGAAAATAGAAAATATACTTGATTATATACCTGAAGGCACAACAATTATGGTCAACACATCAGGTGCAAGATATGCAGAAGAAGCAATAAAAATTGCAAGAGTGGGAAGTGAAATTATAGGGACTAAATGGATAAAAATTGAAATAGAAGCAGATACAAAATATTTAGCCCCTGATAACGAAGAAACTGTTAAAGCAACTGAAATTTTAGTAAAAGAAGGTTTTTTTGTTTTTCCCTATATAACACCTGATTTAATAACTGCAAAAAAATTAGAAAAAGCAGGGGCTTCAGCAGTTATGCCGCTCGGTTCTTTTATTGGAACTAATAAAGGAATAACCTGTGAAACATTATTAAAACCAATTATAGAAGAAATTAAAATACCTGTAATTATTGATGCAGGAATAGGAAGACCATCCCATGCAGCTAAAGCAATGGAAATGGGAGCAGATGCTGTTTTAGTAAATACTGCAATTGCAATAGCAATTGCCCCTGTTAAAATGGCAATTGCTATTGATATGGCAGTTAAAGCAGGCCGGCTAGCATATGAAACTGGAATACTTTCTGAAAAAGAATATGCAGAACCATCATCGCCGATTACAGATTTTTTAAGAGGGAATTAAAGATGTTCTCTGAAATACTTGAAAAGGAAAAAAAATTTTTTTTCAATTCAGAAAAAGAAGGGGAAAAAATTATAGATATTTTAGAAAAAGAAGAAATTACAAAGGATGAATTTATAAAATTATTATATAGTAATGATAATTTAATATTAGAAAAGATTGTGTTAAAATCAAAAATTATTACTGATAGAAATTTTGGCAAAACAATTTTATTATTTACGCCACTTTACATTTCAAATTATTGTGTAAATAAATGTTTATATTGCGGCTTTTCTGCCTTAAATAAAGATGTTAAAAGAAAAAAATTAAATTTGAATGAAATAGAACAGGAGATGGAAAGTTTAAAACAAAAAGGATTTGATACTATTTTGATATTAACCGGTGACGATAGAAAAAATTCTGATATTGAATATATAGCAGGTGCCATAAAAATTGCCAGAAAATATTTTTCTGAAATTTTAATAGAAATTTATGCTTTAACGTATGAGGAGTATAAGTATTTAGTTGAAAATGGACTTACAGGCGTTACAATTTATCAGGAAACTTATGATAAAGATTTATATGATAAATTACATTTAAGTGGTCCTAAAAAGGATTTTTATTTTAGAGTGGAAGCGCCTGAAAGGGCTATAAAAGCAGGTGTAAAAGAAATAAGCATAGGATGCCTTTTGGGGCTTAATAAAAATTTTTTATTTGATGTTTATTTGACTGCCATTCATGCTGATTATTTGCAAAGGGAATATCCTGATGTAGAAATTTCAATTTCCTATCCACGAATACAAAAGGCAGAAGCAAAAATTAAAATAGAAAATACGGTAAGCGACAGAGATTATGTAAAATGCATTACATCAACACGAATTTTGTTACAAAGGATAGGTATAAATTTAACAACAAGAGAAAAGGAAATTTTTAGGGATAATTTAATAGGATTGGGTATTACAAGAATGTCAGCAGGGTCCAAAACAACGGTCGGTGGTTATTTTATTAATGCAGAAGATACCGGGCAGTTTGAAATCAGTGATAAAAGAAGTGTTGAAGATATAATTTGGGTTATAAAAAATAAAGGATACAGGCCTGAGTTTACAAACTGGGTCAAAATATGAATAGATTTCAAAAGATGCTTTTAAATTATTTTAGCAAAGAAGAATTAAAAAAAATAAATAAAACGCATTTATTAATAATTGGCTGTGGAGGTTTGGGTTCTAATATAGCAAATATTTTATTAAGATGCGGATTTAAAAAAATTATCCTGGTAGATTTTGATTTAGTAAGTTTTAAAAATTTAAACAGACAATTTTTTTTTCAAAATCAATGTGGTAAAAAAAAGACAGAAGCACTTAAAGAAAATTTATTAAAGATAAATCAAAAAACTGATATAAAAACGATAAATGAAAAGATAGATGAAGAAAAATTAGAAAAGATAATAAAAAAAAATAAAATTGATATAATCATAGAAGCGGTTGATGATGAAAATACAAAAAAGATGATTTTTGAAAAAACTTTAACTCTTAATAAACGTGTTGTTTCCGCATCGGGTGTTGCTGGATTTGGAGATACGGAAAATATAAAAATAAAAAGAGGAAAGAATTTTTCTTTAATAGGTGATATGAAAAAGTCCGTTCAAAATTATAAACCACTGGCACCAAAAGTTTGCGCTATTGCAAGTATTCAGGCAGATGAAGTTTTAAGGATGGTATTAAAAAATGGATAAAAAAACAAAATTAAAAGAATTTAAAAAAGAAAATATATATTGTATAACTGCTGAAAAATTTTCTTGTGGAAAAAGCAATATAGAAGTAGTAAAACAGATGCTTTCAGCAGGAATAAAAATTATTCAATACAGGGAAAAATATAAGAGTTTTAAAGAAAAGTTAAATGAGTGTTTAATAATAAGAAAATTAACTAAAAAGAAAAAAGCAATATTGATTGTGAATGACCATCCGGATTTATGTTTAATGGTAAAAGCAGATGGTGTTCATTTAGGACAGGATGATTATCCCGTAAAATATGTAAGAAAATTTCTTGGCAGAAATTATTTAATAGGAATATCAACTCATTCTCCAGAACAGTATAAGAAAGCAGTAAAAGATGGTGCTGATTATGCAGGTGTCGGACCTTTATTTGAAACTCATACTAAAGATAATGTAATGGCTCCAGTAGGAATTTCTTATTTAAAATGGGTTGTGAAAAATCAACAAATTCCATTTGTTGCAATAGGTGGAATAAAGGAATGGAATATAAAAGAAGTTATAGATGCAGGTGCAAAATGTATCTGCCTTGTTACAGAAATTACAGGTGCAAAAGATATAAAACAAAAAATATGTAATTTAAAAAGTATTTTATTGAAAAATAAAGAGAAATAGCGTATAATTTAAAAAAGGAAGGTGCTTTTATAAAAAAAATAATTCTTTTTATCTTTTTAATTTTTTTATTATTTTATTTTTTTTCGTGTACCAAGCATAAAAGTCCTACTGCAACAGTTGAACAGAGGTATAGAATAAAAAAAATGACAGAGTATAATGCGCAGATGGAAATTACCGGATATTTTATCTTGGAATATGCAGCAAATAATAATCTTAGTACATTAAAAATGTATGACTCTTCATCTAATTTAACAAATTATGCGCAATATGAATATAATTCAAAAAATTTAATTTCAAAGATATCTACTTATGATAATTCTTCTGAACTTGTATATTATAATATATATCAGTATGATTCCGCTGGAAATACAACATCAATGGAAACTTATATGAACGGGAATACTACAACTGCATTCACTATAACTTTTGAATACTCAGGTGGGAAACTTTATAAAGAATCAATATTGTCTGGAGATTCTACATCATCTTATAAGATTTATGAATATGATGTAAATGGAAGAAATATAAAAATATCTAACTATTCCATACTTTCTGGAAATCCAACATTAACGTCTTATACAGTAATTGAATATAATTCAGAAGGTAAAAGAATCAAAGATACTTCTTATGATTCATCCGGTCAATTGTTAAATTACATATTGTATGAATATGATGAAAATGGAAATGTTCAAAAAATTTCCGGTTATGAAGATATAGAATTGCTTTATAATTATATAATAATAGAATATGAAATATTTTAGTAAATTATTTAAAAGCTAATAATTTACCAGGTTTTAGTTTTCTTTTGCTTTTGTGCTGGTTTAAAAATTTTCTGGAAAAAGTTTAACCTGGGGGTGGGGGTGGGAGTTGGCGTTGCGGTTGGTTCTATAGTTGGTGTATTTGTTGAGGTGGCTGTTGGCTGTTCTATCCTGATATTTAACTCAGATTTATCAAGAACAATAATTATTTCTGCTCGCCTGTTTTTATACTTGTTTTCTTCTATATCATTTGGAACTATTGGTTTTGTATCTGCATAACCTTTTATTGATATTCTTTTTAATTCAATGCTATGTTTTTTATTTAAGTACTTTCTTACTTCTTTAGCACGGGCAATTGAGAGTTCAAGGTTTGATGGAAATTGTTTTGTTTTAATTGGATCATCATCAGTATGACCTTCTATTTTAATTGTTGATTTTTTGAATTTTTTTATAATTTTTGCCATATCGTCTAAAACAGGATAAAATTCTGTTTTAATATTTGCATAGGCGCTATCAAAGTGAATGGTAGGATAAAAAAGTAGCATATTATCTTTTTTAATTACAGTAACCTTTAATTCTTCTGTTTCAGGTTTGACAACTTCTGTAATTTGGGGAACCGGTGATTCATAAGTGGGTGGAGTTAAATCATAAGGAAGAGTTGGTTCTGCCTCTGGTTTTTCTTCAATGCCTATTATTTTTTCAATCGATTCTTCTTTTTCCGTTGGTTTTATTTCTTTAACAGTTGCTGTTGGTAATGGTTCTGCAAGAATTCTTGAAAGGAAAGTTGGGCATACCCCACCTGATGTGGTTATTTTTACTCTTTCACTACCATCTAAATTCATCATCCATATTTCGGGCTGAAATTTATCTGTAATAGTACTTGAAAAAAGTATTTTTTTATCATTAAAGGCAAAAGACGGAGAAAAACTTTTCCCATCATAGGTTAACTGTTTTTCTGATTTTGTATTTAAATCGTATATATATATATTTACATTGCCTTCTTCTATTACTGTATAAACTATTTTTTTACCATCTTTTGAAAAATTGCAACTGCCTGTTTTTTTATTTGTATAATTTGTAATTTTTATATCCTGTTTGTCATAAAGAGTTCTTAAATAAATATTATAAGTGTTATCACTTTCTATTTTTGAAAACACATATTTATTTTCAAAGGATAAAGATGGAGCAAAAGTGTTATGCTCATCAGTTAATGCAAGTTGATTAAATCCATCAATATCAATTTTCCATATATCTTTAAACCGTGAATAAAGTATAAATTTTAATTCTTTATCCCAGGAAGGAGCATTGCCAATATTAAAATTATTAATGTCGGCATCCATTGGTGCTTTATCAAAAGTTATCTGATTTGTTCTGTTGCTTTTTAAATTGCCAATCCATAAATTGTATTCATTGCCATTATTAACCCAGTATCCAATATACCAGCCATCAGGTGAAGCAGAGGGAAACCACTTACTCTGATTATCAACAAATAATTCCTGTCTGTCAGTGCCATCAGAATTTATCCAGTAAAGATTGCCATTAAATGTATATACAATTTTTTCAAGTTGAGGGACTGGTGTATTAGTAGGAGTAGGAGTGGGCTTTGGTGGTTCAACTTTTTTCCCGCAACTTATTAATAATAATAGAACCAATAAAAAGCAATTAATCTTTTTCATTTGGTTCACCGGATTTTTTATTCTGTTTTTTTAATTTAATTTCTGCGATTACAGGAAAATATGTCTGAAAATGATAAGTAAGCTGCTTTTTTTCAGAAGTTGTGAGATTTAATTTATAAATGTCATACTCTTCAACATAAAATAGGGTTTTTCCATCTTTATACCAGACAGGACTTCTTCCAGTTTTTTTTGTGATTTGTTTTGCATTGCCACCGTTATTATCTATTATCCAGATATTCGGACCATCCTTTTCATTTGAAATAAAAGATAAAAAACCATTGGTATTATTAGGAGAACCCCATGTTAAATCATTAAAAGGATAAAAAATTTGTGTAATAATTTTTCTATCTGTTCCATTGAAAAGAGAAAAAATAATTCCGGAATTATTTAAAAAAATTATTCTATCATTGGTTACCCAATCAAAGGAAGGGTAGGGTATTAAACTTTTTTCTATTTGAATAGGATTTTTCCCATCAATGAGCATAACCCATAAGCCATTATGATTTTTTGTCTTTTCTTTAGAAAATAAAATTTTAGATTTATCAGGAGAGAGTTTAAACATTGTAATATCATGTGTTGAAGTTAAAACAAATGGGTTATTACCTTCTAAATCTATTTGCCATATATCATCGTTTAAGATAAAAAGTATATAATCAGAATCTTTTAACCATCCGATTTTTCCACGGTTATAAAGATCGATTTTATTTGTGGGATTTTCTTCAAAAGTTAATTGCTTTTGATTTTTTCCATCAGGTTCCATAATCCATAAATTAACAGTGCCTGTTCTGTCAGAAAAGAATGCAATTAAATCTCCTTTTGGGGATATAGATGGGCAACAGTTATTGCCTTCCTTTGTTAAGATTAATTTATTATTACCATCTAAATCCATTGATGCAATTTGAAAAAGACCACGACTATCTTCAAAAACATAAAAAATTTTTTCTGTATAACTGAATTCTTCATCAGATTGTGGTTGTGCGGTTAAATAATTAAAAAAACAATAAAAAATTATTAAGAAAAAATATATTTTTCCTATATTTTTTTGCATTTGGACCTCTATTTGTAATTTTACCTTATAATATAAGGTTTTTTTAATAAAGTCAAGATTAAAATAAAAACGGTTTTATTATTTATAAATGTAAGGAAGGAATGAAAATTTTAGTTAAATTTTCTGGCTGGGCGGGGTGGACTCGAACCACCATAATGTCAGGACCAAAACCTGATGCCTTGCCAGTTTGGCTACCGCCCAAACAGGTTATTTTATTATAACAAAATTTAAAGTATTTTAAAATATTTTTTTAATAAAGCAAGAATTATTTAATAAGTTTTAGTAAAATATCAAAAACTTTTTCTGGCTTTATTTCTTTCATACACAAAATATCATTACATTTTGTTTTATCACAGGGTCTGCATTTTATATCTGATACAATTATTTTATTATTATCATCTTCTACTGCCCAGCCTTTTTCATTTGTGGGTCCGAATATCCCTATGGTTTTTATATTAAGTGCATTTGCAATATGTCTTACACCATTATCATTTGAAATTAAAACATCGCCAGAATTTATTATTGATGCAAGTTCTCTTAAATTTAAAGGCGGGATAATAAAAACAGGGAGAGTTTTAAAATTATTTATAATTTCTTCATCGCCAGGGCCCCACAGAATTATTATTTTGGAATTTTGTATTTTATTATTTATAAGATTTATAAGTTCTATCCAGTGTTCAGTGAACCATCTTTTTGTTTTCCATGTGCCCGAAATACTTAATAAAATTTTTTTATCATTTTCTTTTATATTTTTTTGTTTATAAAAATTTTTTCCATTTTCAATTTCTTTTTCTGTTAATTTTAAAATAGGTTTTTCATATTTTCCTATTAAATTAAATCCGAGAGTGGATGCCATGTATAAATATTTATTTACAATATAAGAATCTTTTTGTTCATAATCCAATCTTTTATTATAAAGATAATTCAAAAGATATCTACGCGGGTCTTTTATTTTAAATCCTATTTTTTTATTGGCTTTTATACAATATGATATATAGGTAGAATAATAACTGCTTTCAAAATCCAAAAAGTAATCATAGGATATATTAGAAAATCTTTCCTTAAACCATTTACGCATAGCAATGATTTTAAAAAGTTTAGAAAGATGCGGAAATTTTTCTTCAAAAATAATTATTTTATCAATGAACGGATTATTTTTGAGAATTTCTGCTGCTTTTTTCCCAACAAAATAATGGATTTCACAATGCTGAAAATATTCTTTTATTTTTTTTAAAGCGGGCGTGGTTAGTAAAACATCACCAATTGCACCTATTTTAAAAACTAAGATTTTCATCAAAAATTATTTTTGTGAATTTTCCATCATTTTTTTCATTATGTCTTTCATCATTTTTTCATCATTGCCTTTTTTAGAAGATTCTTCACTAAAAATTGATTGCATGTCAGTAAATTTTATTTTTTTATCAGGAATAAATTTATCATCAGATATTTTGGTGTCTTTTTTTAATTCTAAAATCTCAGTAGTGGTTGTTGTTCCTTCTACCTTTGTTATGGATTTTATGATGAAATTATCTTTTTGGCTTTTCCATTCTTTAATGGAAAATTTTATTTTATCTATTACGCAGTAAAATTCTATAATATCACAATTAATATTGTTTATTTTTTCTGTTCCTGTTTTATTAGCGCTTTTTCTGCATTTTTCAATTTCTAAATTGTTTTTTTCCGGATTTTGTTTACTTTCAACAGCGTATTTTACCCCCTGATTTTCTTTTGTATTTATAACATAAACAAAATTTTTATTAATTATTGTAATATATTCGTTTCCCTGAGGGTCTTTTCCTTCTATACGCATTTTACCTGATTTATAAAATGTTGTCTGATTTAAAATTTGTTTTCCAGACGGGCTTTCTATTGTAATTTTTGATATCCATTTTGCACTTTTAAATGGTATGTAAGAAAACATTTTTTCCTTTGCAAATAGAAAAGCAGATAAAAATAAAACCATAAAAAAAATTAAAATATTCTTTTTCATAACAACCTCCTATTTTTAGTATTGAAACATACTTATTAAAATATGTCAATTTTATTTTTAAGGGTATTAAAAATAACTTGTAGATAATTATGTTTTATTGATATAAAATTGTAATTGACAAATTTATATACTTATAGAAAATTTTAAAAAATCATGATAAGGATTATAAAATGAATAATATTTATGACATTTCTACTTATAACTATGAATTGGATGAAAGTTTAATTGCACAGAAACCACTTTTGAAAAGGGATTACTCCCGTTTGCTTATTTTAGATAAAAAAACAGGTAAAATTAAACATGAAAAATTTTTCAATATTTATAGGTATTTAAATAAAGGGGATTGTCTTGTAATAAACAATACGCGCGTTTTGCCAGTCAGGATTTTTGGCAAAAAAAGGGGAACAGGAGCAAATATTGAAATTTTATTTTTAGAATTTATAAAAGAAAAAATAGCAGAAGTTATGATGAAAAATTCAAGAAGAATAAAAGAAAATGATTTTATTGAATTTCCAGGTAAATTATCAGCGCAGGTTATGAAGAAAAGAGGAAAAATCGTGGAACTTAAATTTAATATGGATAAAAAAAATTTTTTTAAAATTTTAAAAAAATATGGAGTTATGCCTTTGCCGCCGTATATTAAGGAAGAAAAAACAGCAGATTTTCATAAAAAAACCTATCAAACTGTTTATTCAAAAAAAGAAGGCGCAAAAGCCGCACCTACAGCAGGGCTTCATTTTACGGATAGGTTAATAAAAAAATTAAAAGAAAAAGGGATAAAAATTGTTGAAATTACTTTACATACAGGACTTGGAACTTTTGAACCGATTTTAACTCAGGATATAAGACAACATAAAATGCATTATGAATATTTTGAAATAAGTAAAAAAGCAGCGCTGATTATCAATAGAGCAGTTAAAAATAAAAAAAATATTATTGCAGTTGGAACTACATCGCTTCGGACATTAGAGCATTGCGTAAAAAATGGTAAAATTTTGCCATTAAAAGGCAAAACAGATTTATATATTTATCCCGGTTATAAATTTAAAATTGTAAATAAACTTATAACTAATTTTCATCTGCCAGAAACTACTTTATTTATTTTAGTTTGTGCATTTGCAGGTATTGAAAAAATAAAAAATGCATACAGGCAGGCAATTGAAGAAAAATATAGATTTTTTTCTTATGGCGATGCAATGATGATTATTTAATTCAATGAATTTTTCAAAAGATGTTAAAAAAATTTAAATGAGAATATAAAAAAATATATAGTATAGAACAATTGTAATAGAATAGTTCAGCCTCTAAAAGTCCGCTTGTAAAAGTGTGGCTACAAGTTAAGGAAACGTATGATGGTGTAATTTTAAGGAGACCAAAAGAGGAATGTAAAATAGAAAAATAAGGGCTGACGAGGCTTAAGGAAGCAATATGGCAGTTGAAAGCGAAAAAGACAAGATTAAAAAGTATCAGGTAATAAAAGCAAGATTGGTTTTTCTCCCGTATGTTTCTGATAAGGCGGGCATAGATGCTTAAGGGATGGCCGCCCATGTCTTAATTTCTTTTAGCGTGTTTAACATTTTCAAGTGTTCACCATGTTGTCCTTTATTCCCGAGGGAAAGAATTTATTTCTTGCATAATATACTTAATTTATGTTAAATTATTTTTAAA
>DYJU01000026.1 GCA_020722985.1 Candidatus Methylomirabilis sp. | reverse complement strand
TGTGTCTCATAATCCCTTTTTTGAATAATTTGGTAAAAATATAATTATAAATATAACTTTATTTTAATATGTAAAAAATATAAGTGTTTGTAAAATAAAAATGGAAAATATAAAATCAATTATATCTGGTCCGGATAGCGGAATATTTATAGGTTCTACCTGATATTGAAAAATTTTTATAGTAATAATACTATTTTTTTTCGTTGGTGGCGAACTTCTCAATTATTTAAACAATATTATTGAAATCTGTCAAAATTTTAAAAATTAATATCTTAAATTTCTGTCCAGTTTGATGATTGGGTTGCTGTCCTGTTAATAAGCATATTTAACATTTCATCAATAACTGCCATAACACGAACAGAGGCATCATAAGCCCTTTGATATTGTTTTGCAAGCATTAATTCCTGTTCTTCATCAACTTTTGTTATATTATCCTGCAAACTCTGTAATTGATCAACCGCTGCCTGATATTCAGCAAGTATATTTTCTGCACTGTTATCTTCTCCTTGTAAAGCATTTAAAATAGAATCATAATAATCTTCAAATCTTGTATTTGTCAATAATTTAATTGATTGGAGTAAATTGCCATCTTTATCTGATATAAAAAATGGCGCTAAAGAATGGTCCTGATTTGCATTACTTGAAACCACTCTTGAACCAAAGAAAAATTTCTGGCTTTCTGGCACAAAACTTCCAGAACCAGTTATTGCTATTATTGCCGAACGTGTTGCTGCAATTGGCTGAATTGTTCCCCATTCAACTTCATATTGATTGCCACGATATATGATATTTACAGTACCTAAATATTCAGGTGGAGGACCTACAAAACTACCTGGGTCCTTTGCCTCTATGTCAAATTTATTTTTCTGACTATCCCATGTATAAAAAGTAAGTGGAACTGCCGTAAATTCAAGTATCTGATTTCCTTCTATTGCATTTTCATAATTTATTGGAGCAGCACTATATATACGTTCTTCTAAATTTAATCTTCTTAATGACATATTTCCTGCATTTGTAATAAGAGGTGTTGTATCTCCCAATTCTTCTATTGTTAATGCTTCATTGGAAAATATATAAAGTCCTCTCTCACTTGGGTCTTTGGTATTATTGTTGCTGTCAATATAAATAGCAACAAATTTTTCTGGATTTATTGAATTTATCCTGTTTACCAGAGCCCCCATGGTATCTGTTGAATAATAAGGTATAGTAACTCCACCAACAATTATCTGACCATTTCCAAGTCCTAATTGATTTGCAGCTGGTAAGGATCCATTTGTTCCAATATAAGTATAACTATATATTGTCTGATTATTGGATTGTACCCATGAATTCATAAGTTTATTATTAATATTAGCCATAATTTTAGCAATATTCATTTTTTCTGTTATTGGAGTTGCTCCCATATAACCTGTAATTATATCTGCTTGTGCTGTTATATTCATTCCTTTATTTAATTGTATATTTACATTTATATCAGTTGCCCTTGTTCCTGTAAAAAAATCCATTGGAAATGCTAAATTTGGATCTGAACTTGTCGCTCCCCTGTGTATCTTATTTACTACAGTTATTAAACTATTTGCAAATGTATCAAGTTGCGTTCTATACCAGCTTACCACCTCATCGCGAGCATTTAATATGCCACCTAATCTGCCTTCATAAATTTTATCCGTAATGTCAACCGGTCTTGCCCCCTGATATTCAAATAGCCCTATCCTTTCAAATTTTGAATCCTTTTTACCAGCAATATAAGTTAAACTATTAAATTTGCTACCATCAACAAGTGTATGACCATGGACATGCAAAAAAACTGAACCATCGCTTCTTGTTTCAATATTAAGATTCATAAGTTTTGAAAGTTCTGCAAGTGCCTGAGTTCTCTTATCTAAAAGGTCGTTTGGTTTTTGTCCAATGCTATATATATTGACTATCTGTTTATTTAACTCAGCAATAAGTTTAAGGTATGTATTGATATTTTGAATTGTTGTTCTCATTTCATTGTTTAAGTCCTGCTGTAAGTTTATAAGCCCTGATGCTCTGTTATTTAATAAATTTGATAATTCATACGCTCTGTTATATACATCTGTTTTTTCCGCTGTAATATTTAAAGGGTCTGTATCAACTTTATCTGCAAGTGCCTTCCAGGCATCCCAGAATGCTTCAATCTGAGTTTTAAGTCCTGGCGCTGTCGGATCATCTACTTCAGGGAATAATGCTTTTAAATTCTCAAATGTCCTCTGCAAAATTTCCCATTTACCAACATTCTGCAATTCAGATCGTATTTGCCTGTCAAGATATAAATCCCTTATTCTTTCTATGTCCGAAACTTTAACACCTGTTCCTATCTGTCCTGGGGGAGTTACATTTGTCATAGGTTCAGTAGTGGCAAAAATAGCAACCTGACGCGAATAACCCACTGTATTTTTATTGGCAATATTATGGTCTATTGTATCAAGAGCAAAAGTATGCGCCCTCAAAGACCTTATTGCAGTTTCAATACCCATTATAAGTGACATAAAATTCCTCCTTTATATTGTTTTATCTATTTTGGGAGCACTTTGTTTTTCAGTATCTATTTTTTTTGCACCAGCAGAATTATAAGTTATATTTTCTTTTTTTTCTGCCTTTTCTCTTATTTTTTTGAAAAAATCAAAATAGTTTAAATAATTTTTTATTATATGAATATTTTTTGAATTTATATCTTCTATTTCTTTTACTACCTGTAAAAGAGCAACAATTGCTTCTTCTATTTCTTTTGAATCGTTTTGGGGCAATTTAAAAAGAATTTCTTTTAATTTAATATCTGTATCCACCTTAAAACCTAACTCTTTAACTAAATCCTTAAATAAATTCTGTTTTTCAAGTTCAATACTTTTAATTTTATTTAATATATTTTCTTCCTGGTTAAGTAATTTTTCTAAAGATACTGTCTGCTTATTATTTAATCCATCGCTTTCAGTTAAAATAATATTTTTTAATTCTTTATAATACTCTGTTTGTTTTCTAAGAACATTTATAAAATTTGTTTTTATAGTAGCAATGGTCATCAATTCAATCCTTTTATTATTGATCTTCTATTAATAATTTTGCAGCAAGCATATACGCAGGAACTCTCTGATTTTCCTGAATTCTTTGTTTTATAGCATTTTTGACAACATCATTTCTTATTTCTGGCATTTCATTTAATTTTACTATTGCTTTGCTTAATAATTTTGCCTGTTTTGAAATTTCTATTTTATCTACTATTGCACCACCATTAATATTCATATCATTTTGCTCTGGAATTTTGTTCTTTTTTCCTGCAAGGTCAGGAATATTTGGCTGTGGTATCATCGGATTTATATTTCCTATATTATTTGCCATAATTTCAACCTCCTTTTTTTATATAATATCGGTATTTTATTAAAAAACTTTAATTATTTTTTGAAATAAATGTCCTATCAAACTGTTTTATTTTTATAAATCCATTTTTAATAAATATCAAGATTTTGCTTATAGAAACATTTGTCTTTTCGGTAACTTCTAATATTGTAGATAATGGATGATAATCAAGGTATTTTTTTACTTTTCTTAAGTCATTTATTGTTTCTTTGTTATTTAAAATTTCTTTATAATTTTTATCATTTAACATATTCATCATCCATCCTTTCTAAAATATATATCGGATAATTATAAAAGAACTTTAGTTTAAATTTAAATTATATAATAATAGCGTAAAGATATTTTAGATATTCTTTAAAACCAAAATAGAAATAAAAAAAATAATTTAAAGGCTGCCCCCTTTATAAGATAATAGTAATAATTAAAATATTCAATTCACCCATTAAATAAGATTCATTTTTTCAACCGCAAGATTTCTTTGTTAAGCCTTATAGTATCCTTAATTTTCCTTTTATACTCTTCTTATAACAGTTTAGATACTGGTACAAAATTAGTCTATAAAAAAATTTTTTGTTCTGTCATTTTAAAGTCAGGCAAACGATAACATTTATCTGCTATTATCCTACTTATTTAGCCTGACAAAGCAATCTTGTTTTTATTAACTGATATTTTTTAGCCTTATTTTCTTCCGTTTTCAATTGCCAGATTGTTTCCTTAATCTTCGTTCGCCCTTTATTTTTTTCCGCACTTCTCTTTCTGCTTCCTGAGAATGCCACCATCATGTGTTTCTTTACTGATAGCCACACTTTTACAAGTGGACTTCTGGTAACTGAACTATTATCTCTTCTTTCGGCTTACTAAAAATAATAGTGTTTTCAAGTGTTTTCTATAAATATATAAGTTTTTATAAGTTACTTGTGATATCTGAACTATTACCTAATTTGTTCTTTAATTCCGGGATATCTTTTATTACAGTTAGCCATACGGCGTTTATATTGACTCCCAAATAATCACGAATAAATTTATCTCTCATACTCGCGATTTTCCCATTCAATCCTTGAATTGCGTGCTATAAATTCTCTTGTTATCTTTTTTGTTGCTTCGCCTATTATTTCTAATTCCATTATTACCGCTGCCTGAATAAAATTGTTTTTAATAAAATTTTCATATTTTACATTCTTTGTATAATCATTAATTTTTTTATATCTTCAAGAATATGTTTTATATATATTATCTTTCATAAAGCACTGTCAATTCATTTTTAATTTTTTCTAAAATATTATCTCATTTTTTAAAACATTCTCGCATACTTCACATCTTTCCCATATTTTTTTATATTTCTTATTAAAATTTCAATATAACTTGTTCTTCCGGCAAAAAATCTGCTTGCAGCGATCTCCATTACTATGTAATCATCCTTCCCTGCCTTTTCTATTATTGCAATATGTTTATTAGCAAAAATAATTAAATCTCCAGGAAAAAGATTCTCATCATCTTTTAAAATTTTTTTATTATATTTAAAATAAGCCAGAAGATTTTTAACTCTCCTTGAAAAATTTTTATTATAAGGATTATTCTCTGTCCTATCTTTAAATAATTTAGTTTTTTTTAAATATAACTTATTTAATTCCCTGTTTAAATAAATACCAGCGTATTCATAAGATTGTAAAATTATATCTATGCATACCATTCCACCAAGTAAATAACCAATATTATAAAATTCTCCACATAACTGATCATAAATTCTAAATTTAAATTTTTTTATATTATTTAAAACATCTTCTCTATTTGGTATACCATCCCCATCTGAATCATCATCTTTTATATTTTCAGTTCCATCCCCATCAACATCATCATCAAGTAAATTTATTATGCCATCTCCATCAATATCTTCAAATCTGTTAGATAAAACATTGCTTTGATAACCAATTATTAGTGAAAAAAAAATAAAAATTATAAAAAAAATTATCATTGATAAAATTAAAATATTTATATATATAAATATTTTATTAAATTTTTTTTTATAATCCATATTTCCTCAAATATTTCAATGTAATTTCAAAATCTTTATGTAAATTTGCTTCTTTTCTTATAATTTTTCCTTTTCTAAAATGTAAAAATTCTAAACTTTTAGCATGTAAAGCCAATCTTCTCAATAAAGGTTTTTCTATGTTATCTTTTTTAGGTTTATAATCCAATTTAATTTCAGAAAGTAATATTGGTTTAGGGTTCGGGTTGTAAACTTTATCCATAACTACAGAATGTGAAATTGCTGAAAGATGAACCCTTATCTGATGTGTTCTACCTGTTTTAGGTGATATTAAAAGTAAAGAATATTTCCTGTATTCTTCTATAACTTCATAATCTGTTATACATTTTTTCCCATATTTTTTATCAATCATCATAATACCTTTTTTTATTTTAGAATATGATATTGGTAAATTTATTGTTCCTTTGTTTTTTTCTAATTTCCCTTCCACAAGCGCAATATAAGTTTTTTCAACCTGGCCTTTATCAAATTTTATATTTAAATCCCTATGTGCCTCACTGTTTTTTCCAAAACATATAATTCCACTTGTATCTTTGTCAAGTCTATGAATTATAAAAATCTTGCCATATTTTTCTTTTAATAGTATATAAAGATTGGGTAAATCTTTATTAAACCTATCTGGTATTGAAAGTAAACCTGATGGTTTATTTATATACACGTAATCATCATCTTCATCAATTATAAATTCATCAATATCCATGAAAATCTCCTGTTATAATCTGCTTCTGTCTTTGTTTGTTTCTTAAATTTTTTTCAACAAATATTTTTTCACCGGTAAAAGGGTTAATCTCAGTATAATACATTAAGGCAGAATAGGTAGAAGGAGCAGGAGTAAAAATCTGGACCTGTTCAGGTAATATTTTTAAATTTTCTAAAAAATACTTTTTTAATTTTAACATATCTTTTTCATAACACCCAGGATGAGTAGCAATTATATAATATGTAAGAAATTGTTTTAATCCCTTTTTCTTATTAATTTCATTAAAATTTTTAACAAATTTATTAAAATATTTTTCCCCCATCTTTCCCATTAATTTTAATATCCTGTCGTCAATATGTTCAGGCGCTATTTTTAATTGCCCAGATATATGATACTCAATTAGATCATTTAAATATTTTTCTCCATATTCTTTATCTTCTAAAATTAAATCATATCTTATTCCAGAACCAATAAAAATTTTTTTAATATTTTTAATTTTTCTTAAAGCAATAAGTAAATTATATATTCTTTTATGAGAAAAATTTAAATTTTTGCATTTTAATTCACCCGAGAAACATCTTTTTACACATAAAAAATTATTTTTACAATTCATTCCATACATATTTGCAGTTGGACCACCAACATCTAAAATATATCCTTTAAAATCAGGTAATTCGCTTAATCTTTTTATTTCCCTTATAATTGATTCTTCGCTTCTACTTTCTACTCTTTTGCCCTGATGAACAGTAATTGCACAAAAATTACATTCCCCAAAACAACCCCTGTGTGATGTTATTGAAAATTTTATTGTTTCTAATGCTTTTATATTCCCCTGCTTTTTATAATATGGATGTGCATCATATTCATAATCCAATTCATATATTTTATCTAATTCTTTTTCTGATAAATCTTTCTGTTGTGGATTTTGAACGAGGTATCTGGTATCCTGTTTTTGCACCAATCCTTTAATACCAATTATATTTAATTTATAAAATTTATCAAACATTTCTATAAACTTTTTCTTATTATTTTTAACTTCTTCAAAAGAAGGTAATTCAATATAACCTTCAAGTTTTTCATTTGAAATATAACATAATCCTTTTATATACTTAATTTTTAATTCATCTTTGCTTTTCAACGCATCTGCAAGTTCAACAATCGGTTTTTCTCCCATACCATAAATAAGATAATCTGCTTTTGCATCAAATAAAATTGACCTGCGGATAGTATCCTGCCAGTAATCATAATGAGCAATTCTACGTAAAGAAGATTCTATTCCACCCAATACTATTGGAACTGTATTCTTAAAATATCTTCTGATTAAATTTGAATAAACAATTACTGCTCTATCAGGTCTTTTTACATTTTTTCCACCTGGTGTAAAATCATCTGTTTTTCTGCGTTTTTTTAATGCCGTATAATTTGAAATCATTGAATCAACACAGCCACCAGTTATCCCCCAGAATAATTTTGGTTCACCCAACCTTGTTATATCTTTTTCACTATTAATATCAGGTTGTCCTATTATGCCAACTTTATAGCCTGCGTTAAGTAAAAATTTTCCTATTATTGCAACCCCTGAAAATGGACTATCAATATATGCATCGCCAGTTATAAGTATTATATCTAATTTATCCCATTTTAAATTTAAAATTTCTTCCCTGATTGTCGGTAAAAACATTTTACCTTTTTGACCATATTTGAGCAAGTATGGTTGCAGTTACAATACACCATACAGCAAATAAAGCGCAGGGTAAAGCAGATTGGTCAGAAATATGCTTTAGAGCAAGAACTGCTCCTAATCCGGCATTTTGCATTCCCACTTCTAAACTTAATGTTCTTTTTCTTTTAGTATCAAATCTATAAATAATTCCCGCAAAATAACCTAAAATAAGCCCAAAAAAATTAACTAAAAATACAGCAATAAAAATTATAAAACTTACCTGCATTAGATAATTTTTATTCAAAGCAACAACAAGACCGCATATAAAAGCAATAAATAAAGTTGAAAACGCAGGGAAAAAACTTTTTATTTTTTCTAATTTTTCATGTGCAAAATGTTTTATTGTAAGACCTATGAATAAAGGAATAATAACCATTTTTATTATACTTAAAAACATTGGTAAAAACTTTATGTCAATATATGCCTTTGCATAAAATGATGAAAAAAATGGAGTTAATACTGGTGCGAAAAATGTAGAGGTTGTTGTAAGTGCAATAGAATAAGCAACATCTGCTTTTGCAAGATAAGAAATCACATTGGATGCCATAGCACCTGGCGCTGAACCTGTAAGTATTAAACCGACAGCAAGATCTTTTGGCAAATTAAGTATTAAAGCAAAAAACCAGCCTAAAAATGGCATTATTAAAAATTGAGCAAAAGTTCCCAAAATAACAAGATGTGGTTTTTTAATCACGGGAATAAAATCTTCTGGATTTAAAACAAATCCAATACCTAACATTGTGAACATAAAAAAGTAATCAAGATATGGTTTAAAAATAATTAAAGCAGATGGATAAATAAAACCAATAGCACATACAAGTAAAACCCAGAGTAAAAGTAAATTTGTAAACCAATCACAAATTTTGTTAAACATTTTTCACCTTATTTTTATTTAAAATTTTTATTTAAATTTATCCCAGCATAACACTTCATTTAAATCTGGTTTTTTCTTTTGTGGTTTTTCGTCAGGAATTCCTACTGATATAATACTTACCAATTTATAATTTTCTGGGGCTTCAATAAATTCAATTACTTTTTTATCATAAAGTTTTTTATCGCCCGCAATCCAGCATCCACCTAATTGAAATCCATGAATCGCAAGCAATATATTTTGTGTTGCGGCACAACCATCTTCTAAATAATATTTCGTATCTTTGCATATAACAATTATAGCAGATTGAGCATCTTTTAAAAATAAGCCATTGCTTCCAACTATCTGTTGTAGGTCATCAATTCTTTTTCTATCTGTTAATACAATAAATTTCCATGGGTTTTCTGCCCTTGCACTCGGCGCCCACCTGGCAACATCAATTACTTTTTCTAATAATTTCTTATTGATCGGCTCGTCTTTATATTTTCTTATACTCCTTCTATTATAAATCGCTTCAAATAAATCCATTTCAAATCTCCTTTTTCAAATAATGAATTATAAATTTTTTTTCATCATTTTCATTTTTTATATTACCAATTATTTTTTCATATTTTATTTTATCCATAATTTTACCTATTTCAATTCCTTCTTTAATTCCCAATTTTTTAATATCGTTACCTGTTAATTTAATTTTTGTATTTTTTATTTTTAATAAATAATTTTTTATTCTTTTATTTTCGCAGATTAAATAAAAAAAATCAAAAACTTTATTCTCTATTTTTTTGAATATATCATATAATTCTTTTTCATAATTTTTTGATTTTTTAAATAAATTAAAAAATTTTTTCTGATATGTTTTAATTATCAAAACATTATTTTTTATTTCACCACTTAATTTTAATTTCATAACTAAATTTAATGATTGATTTTTATTCAGATTGTGTATAAAAATAAAAAATCGTAAAACTTTATCATCTGTTTTTATAAAATACTTTTTATGAAATTCTTTTAGTTTTAAATTTTTATCTATCCTGCATAACACACCATACTTTTGTGCCTCTTTAAATGCTAAAAAAGCATTTTTTTCAGATAAAATTAAAAAAATTTCATTACTTATTCTTTCTGCAGATACATATTTAAACATATCCAATTTAATTGCTTTTTTTAATAATTTTTCTGTTTGTCTTTCAATTTTAAACCCAAAACGTGTTTTAAACCGAACAGCTCTTAAAATTCTTGTTGGATCATCTATAAAACTTTTTTTATTTAATATTCTAATTATTTTATTTTTTAAATCATAAAAGCCATTATGCGGATCATAAAAAAGACCAAAATTTTTTTTATTAATCTGAATTGCCATTGCATTTATTGTAAAATCCCTTCTATATAAATCATATTGTAAATCAGAAAAATCAACCTCCGGAAGTGCTCCAGGGAATTTATATAATTCTTTTCTGGCGCTTGTTATATCAATAACACAACATTTAAAAAAAATTTTCCCTGTTTTAAATTTTTCAAAACATTTATAAGAAGCGTCCAATCTATCTGCAAGATATTTTGTAAATAAAATCCCATTCCCTGAAATAGTAATATCAAGGTCAACATTTACTTTCCCTAATAATAAATCCCTGACAAATCCACCAACTAAATATGCATTAACTTTAAAATCATCTGCATATTTACCAATTTTTAATATAAAATTATATTTATCTATCGGAATAAATTTTTTAAGGTCAATTTTTTCCTCAGATTTAAAAAACATTTGTTTTCTCTTTTATTTAAGTTGTTATATGACTTTTTTTAATTTCTATTCTCATTACAAAAAATATTATAAGAGCCAAAATTTGAAGTCCTACAATTAAAAGTATAAGAGAAAATATTGAAATATCATATAACAATCCTGCAATATAACTGCCCAAAAACATAGAAAACCCGAATAAAAAATTAAAAATGCCATACCCTGTTCCACGTTTTTTTATAGGAGTAATATCTGCAATTGCTGCTTTCATTATAGTCTCTTGTGCTCCCATAATAAAACCAAGTAATACTGCAGAAATTAAAGCCATAATAAAATTATTTGCAAATACAAAAAATGGTATAAAAAATGAAAATATCGGTAAAATTAACAATGATGACAATCCACCAGATTTATTTTTAGTTTTCAATTTATCGTAAAATGTGCCCATAAAATATGCCGCAACACCATCAACGCCCATTACAATAGCGTAAAAAACAGGTATCATTGTATCTGAAACAATTGAATTTGATTTAAAATGATAACCAATTATTGAAAAATTCAAAAGTCCTAAAGCAGTTATAAATGAAAATACATTATAAATCCAGAAAAGTCTGGTTAACTTTTCAGGTTCATTATCATTTTTTGGTGGTTCAAATTTAGAAGAATCAGGAAATTTTATAAAAGCAATAATAACAAATATAATCACGAGTAAATATGGTATCCAGAAAAGTGCATAGGCATTTCTATAATCCTGAACATTTTTTACTCCGCCACCGGTTAATGCAAAATAAACTGTAAAAATCATAGGTCCTAAAAGAGCACCAAACTGATCAAAAGCTTCCTGAATGCCAAAACCCTTACCTGTTCCTATTTTTTTTGCTGCACTTGAAACTATTGTATCTTTTGCAGGTGCCCTTATCCCTTTGCCTATCCTTTCTGCAATTAATAAAACCGCTGCAACCTGCCATACGCCTGCTAATGAAAGTAACGGTATTGAAATAATAAGCCCGTAACCTATAAATGTAAAAATCCAGTATGCTTTTGTTTTATCTGCAAAATATCCAGTTAACAAACGTAAAGCATATCCTGCAAATTCTCCTATACCTACTATAAACCCTACCAGCGCAGCATTTACAGCAAGAGTCTTTAAATAAGGGCCATTAACCGCCCTTGCACCTTCATAAACTATATCTCCAAATAAACTTACAAGCCCAAAAAATACTATAAGTTGAAATGCTTTTTTACTATCATTATCCATAATTTACCATCCTTTTTCTGTTACTTCGAATTCGTATGAATTTTCTGCTAATAATTTTTTATTCTGATAAATAAATAATTTAATTTTATGTTTACCTGTTTTTACATCTTCTGGAATTACTGTGTTATCATTATTACCTTTTAAATTAACAAATGGATAAAGGAGTGAATCTGGTATTATATTATCAATTTTTTTATTTATATTCAAATAAATTTTTCCTTCGCTATCTATTACCTGTAATATAAATTTTACATTTTTAATTTCATAAGGTAAATCATTTATTATAAAAACTAATTCTAAAATATTATTCCATGTTATTTTTTCTTTTTTAGATATTTTCTTTCGAAAAACTCTAAAGCCTGGATAAACAGGTTGCATTGCTTCTTTTAATGCATAATATCCTTTTTTAGGTTTTCTAAAATAATCAACCACCGACCATGTAATTGATGGCCAGCAATCTACAAACATAAAATGTAATATTCCGTTTAAATTCTCATATCTTGCTAATCTATAAAATTCTGTTAATTCTTTTATTAAATTTGCCTGATAATTTTGAGAATTCTCAACAAACTCTTCAATTGAATTGCCGGTTTTAATATTGGCTATATTAAATGTAAATTCTGGTTGAAAATCATGATATTCCCATTTTTTTGTATCAGGCAAAAATAATTCTTTTTCATTAAACATCTTTTTTAAAGTAGCAACACAAGGTAATGCCTGAGCCCCATATTCAGAAATAATAAATGCTTTTTTTGCATTTTTCATATCAAAATATAAATTCTGTGGTGAATAATCATAATACCATCCAGGGTAATAGTGTTGAGCAAAAAAGGAAGCCTGTTCTATATATCTTATAGCATCTTCTTCCCTTGCTTTTTTGAAAAGAACCGGGTCTAATTGCTTTTCATTAACAGATGGTTCATTATGACAGCACCATATAACGATTGAAGGATGATTATAAAATTGATTTATCATATCTTTCATTTGTGAAACTGCATTTTCCATGAATTTTTCAGAAATTTCATAACTCCATTGTAATGCAAAATCCTGCCACACCATAATGCCTGCTTTATCAAATTCTCTATAGAATTCATCTCTATTAATATGAGCATGGACTCTTATTATATTTAAATTAGCATCCTTTACAAGTTTTACATCTTTTTTTATTTTATCAATTGAATATTCTGACAGCCATTGTGTTGGAATTATATTGCTCCCCCTTAAAAATATTCTTTTATTATTTAAATACCAACAATTATCCTGCCCTTTTTTAAATTCTCTTATGCCGGTTATGTAAGTTAAATTATCTTTTAACCTGTTAGATGACAATTTAAAATTAAATATATAAAGATTTGGGGCCCCAAAATCCCATGTCCACCATAATTCGGGATTATCAAATTCAATAAAAAGATTTATTTTATTTAAACCCTTCTTTAATAAAATTTCATAGTTTTTATTAAAATTTTTACCTTTAAAATTAAATGGTATTATATCTATTTTTATTTTTGAATAAAAAATTTTATCTGTAAAGTTATTAATAAATAATTCATTATTTACAACCCATTTACCATCATCCCTTAAAATTGGTGTTATTTTTACATTTTCTATTTCTAATTCATCAACTTCTTCTATAAATACATCATTCCATATACCTCCTGTATTTTTATTCTGTCCATATTTTTTATTCCATGAGCCGGGTCTGCAATCATGATGATTAAAAATACCTTTTATTAAAATTTTTTTATCAGGCCAGATATCATCTGATTCTTTTGGTGAATTTACTTTAACAACTAAAGTATTATTGCCTTTTTTAATAAAATCAGTAATATCAAAACGGAACTTCTGGAAATACCCTTCATGTTTCCCTGCGAATTTTTCATTTATATAAACTTCTGTGAAATAGTCTACCCCTTTAAAAACAATAAAATACTTCTTATCCTTTTGTTTTCTGTTTAAAGTAAAAGTTCTTTCATAAATTGCCTCTCCTGAAATATCAAAACCTTCTAAATACCAGTTTGCCGGGACTGTAATTTTTTCTTTTTTACCATTAAAATAAAAATTCCATTTACCATTTAATTTTAAAAATTTTTTCATTATTACCCCTTTTAGTTAGATAAATTTAAAAACCTAATTGAGTATTCACAAGTATTATAGTGATATCGGTATCATCTGGTTTTTGATAAATAATTGTTGCTACTTTGCATAACTGTTCTGAAAATTCTATGCCTAAACGTTGAGCATTTTTTACAGCGGTTTCTTCTCTTATCTTTTTAAATGCATCATCAATATTTTTTACTATTTTATTATAACCTGCAACAATAATAACTTTAGGTGGGCCAAAAATCATTGCTGCTACTCTATTTCCATAGGTATCCATATTTACAAGTTCGCCTTCTAACGTTATGGTATTTGTGCTTGTTAAAAATACATCTGCCTGTATCTCTTTTCTTCGCGCCTGTTTTATTTCATCAATGAATGTTTTGGGTAACCAGTGTTGGAATACTTTATTTCCTCTATTTATCAATTCTTCTATAACACCTAAAGCTCTAATAGTTAAAGAACCACCAACACCTACTGTTTCATTTTCATTTATTAATTTTAAAACTTCTTCTTTTGCTTGTTCAATACTTTCTGTATTAATTATATTAAAATGTTTTTTTCTTAAATTTTCTATTAAAGTATCTATTTTCTTATCTATATCTTTAAGCATCTTTTCACCTAAAATTTTTAAATTTTTTCCATTATAATTTCTATTTTATGTTCTTTTTTATCATTAAATATCGGTGCTTTATTACCTGATATTTCTTTACCATCAACTATTAATTTTTTCACACCTTTATTTAAACCATAAGGATTTTTTATTATTATATCATAAATTGCACCACGAAACATTCTCTTTATTTTAAATTCTTTCCAGCTTGCAGGAACGCACGGATCAATTATAAGCCCATCATAATCAGGTCTTATGCCTAAAATATATTGCGAAATAGAAATAAAATTCCATGCAGAAGAACCTGTAAGCCATGAATTTTTTGCCTGGCCAAAATCTCTATGTTCCTTTCCTGCTATAAACTGTGAATACACATATGGCTCTGTCCAGTGAATATCGGCAATGTCATTTGCAGCAGATGGCAACATTGCTTTATAATAGTTAAAAGCATTCTCTCCCCTTGCTATGATCGTTTCAGAAATTACAGCCCATGGATTTGTGTGACAGAAAATTCCTGCATTTTCTTTTATGCCAGCTGGAACTTCTGATATTAAACCAACTTCTTTACGATATTTTTTATATCCTGGAAACATTTTAATCAAACCATGCTTTGTATAAAGATATTTTTTTACATTATTCATTGTCCTTTTAGCACGATATTCATCAGCAGTTCCGCTCATAATTGCCCAGGTTTGACTGTTAAGCCAGATTTTTCCTTCTTTACTTTTCTTTGTCCCAATTGGTTTACCGTTATCTGCAAATGCCCTTATATACCAACCGCCATCCCATGCAAATTTATTAATTCGTTTGGTCATTTCATCTGCCATTTTTTTATATTTTATTGCATCTTTTTTCTTCTTTATTTGAATACATATCTCAGAAAGCAATTTTGCAGAATGAACAAATTGTTCTGAGGCCATAACTGAAACTCCTGCACCTTTAGGTCCACGTAAATTTAAACTGTCATTCCAGTCAGTTTCCCCTGCTTTGCATAAACCATAATAAGATACTGCTTTCCACGAATATTCTATTGCTCTTTTTAAATGTTCATACATAGATGCCTTTGAACCATCTGTAAAAGAAACTTTTTCTTTTAAAAAATTAAAATCTCCTGTTTCTTTTAAGTAATTAGAAACTGCAAGGACAAGCCATAAATGGTCATCTCCATAACCTTCTATATCTCCTGTTTTTGTTAAAGGAAAATATATGTGTTTTGCTCTGCCTTCTGGAAACTGGATGGAAGCAAGTTCCATAAGTCGCTTCTTTACTTTATCTGGTATCTGATAAGCAACTCCTAAAGTATCCTGATTGGAATCCCTGAAGCCCATGCCTCTTCCAATGCCAGATTCATAATAAGAAGCCCATCGTGACCAGTTAAATGTAGTCCTGCATTGATATTGATTCCAGATATTTACCATTGAATTGACTGCTGCATCTGGTGTCTCTGCAACGTAATGAGAAAAAATTTCATCCCAATATTTTTTTAATTTTAATAGTTCTTCATCAACTATGCCTTTTTTGCTATATTTTTTAAATATTCTTTTTTCTTCTCCTGTTTTTTCAGCATAACCTAAAATAAAAACAACTTCTTTTTCTTGTTCTGGTTCTAATTCAATTTTTATATGTAAACCTGCAAAAGGTGCCCAGCCTATTGCTTCGTAATTGCTACATCTGCCTTTTTCAACTGCTTCTGGATTTGCTTCACCACGATATAATCCTGTAAATTTTCTTCTTTCGCCATCAAAACTTTCAACTTTTGTATCTGACCAGAAATATGCAAAATAACTTTTATGAACATGGTATCTTGTAATATGATAAATGGCATTATTTTTAAATTTTGTAAGTGCGATATTTAAATTATACTGAAAATCTGTCATATCCATAACAGCATCCCATAAACAAAATTCCACATAAGTAAATAAACTTAAATTTCTCTTTTTAGAAGTTTCATTTTTTATCTTTATTCTCCATACTTCTAAATTTTCCTTTAAAGGAACAAAATAAGTATTTTCAGTGGATATCCCTTTATAATTTGATTTTATTTTTGTATAACTCATTCCATGCCTGCATTCATATTTATATTCTTTTAAATCATTATTGGTAGGTTGCCATGTTGTTGACCAGTATCCAGAAGTATCATCATCCCTGACATAGATATATCGCCCTGGTCTGTCATACGGCACATTATTATAACGGTAACGCAAAATTCTTCTGTTTCTCGGGTCTTTGTAAAAACAATATCCCCCAGCAGTATTTGATATTAACCCGCAAAACTCATCAACTCCTAAATAATTAATCCATGGAAGTGGTGTTTCGGGATTCGTAATTACATACTCTCTGTTTTTGTCATCAAAATAACCATAACGCATTATTTTTCCTCCTTTTTAAAATTAATTTTTATTTTTCACGCTAAACCAAACAAATTTATTTTATCGTATAAACAATTTTTAATTTTAATTAATTTTAAAATTTGTTTTGTTATAAAAAAAAACAATGGTAATAGTTTAGCCACCGGTAGTACAAAATCAGTCCATAAATAAATTTTTTATTCTGTCATTTTAAAGTCAGGCGAATGATACCCTTTGTCTTCTTTTCTACCGTTCATTGAGCCTGACAAAGCAATCTTGCTTTTATCACCGTTCGCCTTTTCGCCTTGTTTTTTTTCCGATTTTAACTGCCAGATTGCTTCCTTAAGCCTCATATTACCCTTATTTTCTCTTCTGCCCTCCTCTTTCGGCTTCCTAAGAATGACATCGTCAAGTGTTTCCTTACCAGTATCTCCACTTCTACAAGTTTGCTTCTGGTGGCTGAACTATTACAAACAATGGTGGGCGCTACTGGGTTTGAACCAGTGACCCCCAGCTTGTCGAGCTGATACTCTAAACCAACTGAGCTAAGCGCCCAAATAAATTAAAATAAATTTTAATATACTTTTTTTATGTGTCAAGAGAAAAATATTATTTGCTGGGAATAAGGATAGACATGGTATACACATAAAGAAGTTAAAAATAATGAATAAAGATAGACTATTAGTTCGTAAAAAAATATCATAAAACAAAAATAATAGTTTAGCCACTGGTAAAACAAAATAAATAAATTTTTTATTGTTTTTTAAAGTCAGGTAAACGATAACTTTTGTATTTTATTCCACATTTAAATGAGCATGATAAAGCAATTTTGATTTTATTTTCGGATGCATTTTAGTTTTTTAACTGCAGGATAGTTTCCTTAAACCTTATACACCCTTTATTTTCTCTCTATACTTATCTTTCGGTTTCTAAAAATGACGCCGTCAGTTGTTTCTTTACTGGTAGCCATACTTTTATAAGCGGACTTCTTGTGGCTGAACTATTATGTTTTCCATAATTTTTTATTCTGCCGAACGAATCTTTTTCTTTGAAGTTTTAAAATTAAATTATAAACTATCTGACGAGTCTTTTAAGTTGATTAGTATTTCAATTTAATTCTGGACAGTATCCCACAACCTTCACTTACTCTTCGGCTACCACTCATTTATTTATGAAAGAAAAAATTTTTACAAGGCATCTTTAATTATGCACCTGGCACTTACTGCTTGACGCCGCTTTTAAATTCTTGCCAAACCCATTAAAAACCCACCATTGTGCGTTATCCAATCTTCATCATGCAAGGCTTCTGGTGTATCATACTTCTTTTTAGGTAGAACATCATATCTAAATTGTTTACCAACTCCAAATCCGTTACATATAGAACCACGAATATTTGTCCAGTTACCTGCTTCTCTATTTCCTATACCTTTTATCATACTCACTGGATATGCTATATCATCTTCTAAATCAGTATTAAATATCACACATCCTAATTCCATTGATCTTTTTGTAAGTCCTGCATTTAAGCCGCAGATCCATTGTAAATTTGAATATGCTATATCAAGAAATTCTTTATCATTAGTTAAATTATAAAATTCCATAGCAAGTGCTGCTGCCTGTCCATAAATTGTATTTGCACCGTGCCATAGACCAGCAAACCATAAAAGTCCTTCTTTACCAAAAACACCACGTGGCAAAATTTTAAAAGGAGTAGAAAGGCAGGCAGGCTTAAAATAATTAAATATGAAATCTTCCAATGATTTTTTCCATTTACTTGCATTTTTATTTTTAGGCAATCTTTTAATTCCCTCTAAAAAGCAAAAAATTGGATGTGTAAAAACTGCTCCCATATCAGCACCAAAAGCATGTTCTGAATTTCCAGCAAATTTAGGTGGCATACCATGGCTCCACGCTTTTTCGCTTATTTTATACTATCATAAGCGTAAAAGTGCCCCCATAAACCAAATTCTGCATCTTCTTTTGAAATCTGACGCGTTAAAATTTTTTCCGTAAGTTTATCAATTCTCTCTAAATTATTACTATATTTTAAATCAACAAGTATAATTTCAGCCCATAAAGCAAGCATCAAATATCGTGTCATCCATTCTTCCGGATATTTTTGACCTTCTTCAAAGCCCTGGTTATATGGATGATTAAATTCACCTGACATCGGTTTTGCTTCTTTATCAATCCAGTTAAGAATTTTTATTGCTCTATTTGCAAATTCTTCTGCTTTTTCCGGTCTATCTTTTTTTAAAATGTCAGCCGCTTTAGTAAGCGCTAACGCAGCCATAAAAGAATCATTTGGAGTTATTACATCCTTTAATCTTGCTATATCATGAATTAATAAACCCTCTGCTTTGCCTTCTTTTATTGCTTCATCATTACATTTTAAAAGATAAGTGCATCCACCGGTTATCTGTTCTAAAATATCATTTCTTTCTGTTTCTGATAATTTATCTTTTTTATATTTATATAAATCTACCAGCCCTGCAATTGCTATAGAATGACTGCATACTTCCTGCCATAAGTATCCTGCATCAAACCAGCCGGGTTTTACTCTTGCAAATATTGCCCTTTTTTTAAAACATTCAGGTCCTGTAAATTTTGCACATTTTTTAAATAAAATATCATAGTCAATTGTCAAATTATTATCAGATAATAAAATTTTTTTATCATCAACCAGATTTATTTTATATTTTCCTCTTTCATTAAATTCACTGAAATCTACCAACCACCAATTTATTTCCCAGAAAGTCCCAATATCTTTTACATTTTTTTCAAATACTATATTTTCTTTTTCATCTAATAATTGCATTTTAGCATTTTGGGATAACCAATTTTTAGGTCCGCGTAAAAAAATTCTTTTTGGTTTGTTTAAATCATAACCCACTTGAGAAAATAGTAAACCTCTTGGTTCATTAATATTCATATTACTTCCTCTAATTATTAAAAAGTGAGTTATAATTTATCATATTTTAATAAAAAATTCCAAGATTTTTAATCTTTCGGTTAATGTCCAATATTGTGTGGACTTTTTAAAAAACAAAACATGCTAAATTAAGATAGAGACGCCAGTCCATGGGCGTCTTTCTAAGAAACATACGGGTGGATAACTAATCTTGCTTTTATCACCGATTGCCTTTTAGTCTTGCCTTCCTCTGTCTTTTAACTGCGAAATTGCTTCGTCATGCTCATACGCCCTTATTTTTCTTTCTTAACTTTTCTTTCGGCTTCCTAAGAATGACAATGCCATATATTTACTTACTAATAGCCAAACTTTTCCAGGTTACTTCTGGTGGCTGAACTATTACTTTAAAATCACTACCCCCAATATATGTTATTATTTTAAATATAAATTATATTGCTCTTTTATTTTCTTTAATATATTTATCTAAAAATTCAGCATCATCTTCTTTTAATGCAATAAAACTTAAGCCAACTTCATAATTGCCATTTACACCTTGTTGTTTGCACCATACAACTTCACAAAACGCTTTAATAATTTTTGTTTCACCAACTGGAATTTCAACTCTTATTATATTTCCTTCGGTTATTCTTTGAGATAATACCAGACAAACTCCACCCGTGGATATATTTTTTGCCGTTGCTTTTACATAATTAAAAAAAATTGCTTCTTCAGATATATCGCCTATAACACGAAACTTTGCCTGATTTTGTAGTTCAATTCGTTCATCTTTTCTTCTTTCCATATATGTTTCCTGCATATTTCCCTCCATTTTTTAAAAATATATAATTTATTAATTATTTAGCAAATAGTATGCCACATAATTATCTTTAAATTAAAGGAGTTTTTTTAGATAAAGCAATAAAGTTATGTTCTATTCAGTCCATCTTTTTTGATTTTGTTCTGATCGGGACAATTTCGGATATTTTATATTTTTTTATTTTTGTTAATAGCATTTTTCTTGATATTTTTAGTAATTTAGCTGCTTTTGATTGATTTCCTTTAGTTTTTAATAAAGCATTTTTTATTATTTCTTTCTCTATGTCATCAAGCGATGAATTATTATCAAATTCTATATTGTCAATAAAAAAAACGTTTTTTTTATTTTTATTAAGATTTAAATTTAAATCTTCTACTGTGATAGTATCATTATTTGAAATTACTACTGCTTCTTCAATTACATTTTTTAATTCTCTTATATTGCCTGGCCAGTTATATTGAAGTAATAATTCAATAGCAGAGTCAGATAAGGATTTTTTTTCAATATTATTTTTTATACAAAATTCTCTTAAAAAGACGTCTGAAAGCAATGGTATATCTGCTTTCCTTTCACGTAAGGGTGGTAATTCAATAGATATTACATTTAACCTATAATATAAATCTTCTCTGAATCTCCCTTTTTCTACTTCATTTAGCAGATTGCTATTTGTTGCGCTTATTATTCTGACATTAACAACTTTTGGTTTATTGCTTCCGAGTGGTTCTATTTTCTTATCTTCTAAAACTCTTAATAGTTTTGCCTGAACTGCAAAATTAATATTACCTATTTCATCTAAGAAAATTGTCCCATTATTAGCGATTTCAAATTTACCCAGTTTTTTGGTATAAGCACCAGTAAAAGCACCTTTTTCATATCCAAATAGTTCCGATTCCTGCAGCCCTTCGGGTATAGCAGCTAAATTTATAGATATCATTTTATTTTCTTTTCTTTCTGATAAATTATGAATTGCTTTTGCAACCATTTCTTTTCCTGTTCCACTTTCTCCAGTTATAAGAACTGTAGTATCAACTCTAGCAATGCTTATTATTCTTTTAAAAATTTCTTTCATCCTGCGTGATTTACCAATCATATTTTCAAAAACATTATCGCCATAGATTTGTCCTTTTAAAATTTCCAATTCTTCTTTTAATGTTATTTTTTCAAATATTTTCTCAATTGTTATTTTTAACTCTTCATAGTTAAGTGGTTTTTGAATATAATCTTCTATGCCTAACTTCATTGCATTTACCGCTGATTCAATTGTCCCATAAGCAGTCATTATTATTACAATAACCTTTTTATCCATTTCCCTTATTTTATTATATAGATTAAGGCCATCCATATCAGGCATTTTTAAATCAAGCAATATTATATTTACTTTCTCTGTTTCAACTATATTTAATGCATCTTTTGCATTTGAAGAAGTAAAAACAGTATAACCCTCTTCGCTTAAAATTGCTTTTACAACTTTTAATGTAGAAATATTGTCATCTATAATTAAAATCTTTTTTCTAAACATATTAATCGCACCTTTTAATATATGGTATTTTAATGCTAAATTTAGTCCATCTATTTTTAATGCTATCTGCTTTTATACAACCGCCATGCTTTCTTATAATAGCGTTACATATAGACAAACCAATACCAAGTCCATTTGTTTTTGTCGTATAAAATGGCATGAAAATCTTTTTTAAATTTTCTTTTGATATTCCACAGCCATTGTCATAAATTTCAATTAAAAAAAATTTTTTATCATAATTAATAATAATTTTTATTTCAGGATTATCTTTTTCATTTAATGCATCTTTTGCATTTATAATTAAATTATCTATAACCTGACGGAATAATTCAGGATCTATCATAACAGATGGAAATTTTTCTTTTTTCTTTATTACTTTTATTTCACCCTTAAAACCATATTTTGCCATCATTACAATACCTTTTAAATATGACTCCATATCAATCGTTTTTAACTTTAATTTTATCCCCCTTGAAAAACTCATAAATTCATTTAAATATCTTTCCAATCTTAAAATTTCATTTTCTATTAATCCTGTAAATTCCAGTATTTCTCTATTGGATTTATATTTATCGTGCAAAAATTTATTTGCTCCTTTTATTGAATTTAAAGGATTTTTTATCTCATGAGCTAATGCTGCAATCATTGATTCTTTTACTTCTATCTGTTTTATTTCGTTGTTTTTCTTCATTTTTTATCTTTAAATTATTTTTAACATTTCTTTAATCGCATTTTCTAAACCAGTAAACAGAGTTCTTGCAATTATGCTGAACCCTATATTTAAATCTTCTATCTCTTTTATTTGAGCAATTCTTTTAACATTATCATAATTTAACCCATGCCCTGCATTTACACGAAGCCCTGTTTTTTTTGCATAATAAACTGCTTTTTTAATTTTCATAAATTCTTTTTCTATTTCTCTTTTATTTTTTGCATTTGCATAATGTCCCGTATGTATCTCAATAAAATCTGCGTTTACTTCTTTTGCTGAATTTATCTGTTTTAAGTCAGGATTTATAAATAAACTAACTATGATACCTTTTTGATGAAAAATTTTTATTATTTTTTTTAATTTGGATTTATATCTGATAACATTAAGTCCACCTTCAGTAGTTAATTCCTGCCTTTTTTCAGGAACTAATGTTGCTTCAACGGGAATAACTTTTAATGCAAAATCAACAATATTTTTATTTATTGACATTTCCAGATTTAATTTTGTCTTCAATATTTTTTTTAAATCAATAACATCTTTATCCTGAATGTGACGTCTGTCTTCTCTTAAATGAACAGTTACCCCATCGCATCCTGTTTTTTCTACTATTTTTGCAGCTTGAATTACAGAAGGGAAATTTTCTCCTCTTGCCTGTCTTAAAGTTGCTATGTGGTCAATGTTAACACAGAGTTTCGCCATTACTTCTCCTCCTTTAAATTATTTTGATTTTGTGTGTCAATTTTAACAATTGAATAAAAATTTAATAATACTCTAGAAGGAGAAATCTCTTTTATTATGATGCCATCTGGCAAATTCTCTATACGTTTGGATGTAATTATATAAGTATTTTTCCCTTCTTTAGCATTCTTTAAATCTATTTTTATTTTTATATTATTTTTATCTATGCGATTTAATATATCTCTTCGTCCTTCTAATAATAACACAGCTGAATTTTCAACTTTTCCTGAAAGTTTAAGATTTGCAGGATAATTATCATATTCTATTGGAACATTTAATTTAATATTTAAACTTTGATTGCTAACAACATAGAACCATAAAATAAAAGCGATGATAAGTGAAAGAATTTTATATTGCCAATTTTTTATAATATATTTTTTTATAAAATTTTTCATAATTCACCTTTCCTATCTTATCTTTGGCACATAAACTGATAAAATTTCTAAAAGTGTATCCCCGTCAATATCAGGAGTAATTTTACCACTAATTGCAAGAGAAACACTTCTTCTTTCTTCTGATACAATTATAGTTATAGCATCTGTTTCCTCTGATATTCCGAGTGCCGCCCTGTGTCTCATACCATAAAATTTATCAATATCTTCTTTTTGAGTAAGTGGTAAAATACAGCCAGCTGCAGCTATCCTGCCTTCTCTTATTATAACAGCTCCATCATGTAATGGTGATTTTGGATTAAAAATAGCAAGCAATAAATCAGAAGATGTTTCAGCATCAATTTTAACCCCAGTATCAATAAAACTTTTTAAATTTACATCTCTTTCTAAAACAATCAATGCTCCTATTTTCTTTTTTTTCATTATTTCTGTTGCGTTTTTCAATTCTCTGTATAACTGTGCATGCTCCTTAAAAATAAATTTAAATAACCTGTTTTGACCAAATTCTACAAGAACTCTTCTTAATTCTGGCTGGAAAACAATAACAAATGCTATAATCCATATTGCGGAAAGACCTGTTAAAATCCATGATATTGTTGCAAGCCCTAAAAAATTTGATAAAAAAACAAAGAAAAAAATTATTATTAAACCATTCAGCATCTGAATTGCCCTTGTTTCTTTTATAAGCATAAATAATTGATATAAAATAAAAGCAACTAACAAAATATCAATAAAATCATTCCACCTCATCCCCGAAACTGTATTTATTACATTTCTTAAAAATTCACCCATTTATTGTAACCTTTCTTTTTTAATAATAGTATCTATCACCTGCACAACATCTCTGGTTTCTTTAACATCATGCACTCTGATAATATTTGCGCCTTTTAAAATACTTAAAACAACAGTTGCTAAAGTGCCATATAATCTTTCTTCTGCTGGTTTATTTAATATATTTCCTATCATTGACTTCCTTGATGTCCCTATCAATATAGGTAATTTAAATTGCTTGAATTTATCAAGGTTCCTTAAAATTTCTATATTATGTTCAAGGGTTTTTCCAAAACCAATTCCAGGATCTATAATAATTTTTTCTTTTTTTATACCATAACTTTGAGCGACTTTTATTCTCTCACAAAAATATTTAATAATATCATTAATAACTCCTTTTTCAGAATATAAAGGATTATTCTGCATAGTATCAGGTGCCCCGTTTATATGCATAATTATGTAATATACATCGTTTTCAGCAGCCACATTTAAAATATCAGGGTCAAACATTCCACCGGATATATCATTTATTATATCAGCACCTGCCCTGATAGCTTCTTTTGCAACTACTGATTTATATGTATCTATTGAAATTAATATTTCTTTATTTTCTTTTCTTATAGATTCTATGACAGGTAAAACTCTTTTCTTTTCTTCTTCAACCGATATCCTTTGAGAACCAGGACGGGTAGATTCACCGCCTATATCTATGATATCTGCGCCTTCTTTTATTATACTTTTTGCTTTTTCTAATGCTAATTCACTTTCAAAATATTTTCCACCATCATAAAAAGAATCAGGGGTAACATTTAATATCCCCATAATATAAGTTTTATCAAATTTAAGATTTATCTTATGATTCTTAACCCGCATAGAAAACCTTCTTTTAAAATCAATTTTTTATCAGATCAAGTGCTTCTTTCCGTGTTGATTCGTTTTTTTTGAATGCTCCACGTAATGCCGATGTTACCATTTTTGAACCAGGTTTTTTTATACCCCGCATTGTCATACATAAATGCTCTGCTTCAATAATTACAAGAACGCCTAAGGGGTCTATTAATTTTTTTATAGTATCTGCAATCTGCGTTGTTAATCTTTCCTGTAATTGTAATCTTTTAGCATAAATTTCAACTACTCTTGCAATCTTACTTAATCCTATCAATTTATTGGCTCTGGGTATATATGCAATATGAGCTTTTCCTAAAAATGGCAATAAATGATGTTCACAAACCGAATAAAATGGTATATCCTTTAATATAACCATTTCATCATGTTCTTCTGAAGTAAAAATTTTTACAACGCTTCTCGGATCTTTTTTAATACCCGAAAATATCTCTTCATACATTTCAGCAACTCTCTTAGGTGTTTCTTTTAATCCTTCTCTTTCAGGATTTTCACCAATTGCCTTAATAATCTGTTTTATTGCTTGCTCAATTTTTTTCTTATCCATTTTTTTTCTTTTTCCCGTTATATTCATTAAAAATTTTTTCAAAATCATCGCCTTCTATTATTTCTTTTTCAAGCAAAGTATTTGCAATTTTATTTAACAAAACTTTGTGTTTCTTTAAAATATTTCTCGCTTTTTCATAAGAATTATCAACAATATTTTTTACCTCAGCATCTATGAGTTGCGCTGTTTTTTCACTATAATTTTTTTCACGCATTAAATCTTTTCCTAAGAATATTTCTTTACTTGATTTGCCATATGTTGAATTACCAAGTTTACTACTCATCCCAAACTCGCAAACCATTTTATGAGCAATTTCTGTAGCCCTCTCTAAATCATTGCTTGCTCCTGTTGATACTTCTCTAAAAATTATTTCTTCTGCTGCTCTACCACCTAACATAACTGAAATATTGTTAAGCATTTCATCCTGCGTTGCTAAAAACCTATCTTCTGTTGGCAACTGTAAAGTATAGCCTAATGCACCATAACCACGTGGTATTATTGATATTTTATGTACAGGATTAGTATCTGGTAAAAACCTTGCTACAAGTGCATGGCCTGATTCATGGTAAGCAATACGTTTTTTTTCTTTGTCACTTATAACTCTACTTTTTCTCTGTGGTCCTGCTATTACCCTGTCAATTGATTCTTCTAATTCTTCAATAGTTATTGCTTTTTTATCCCTGCGTGCAGCAAGTAAAGCTGCTTCATTTACTAAATTGGCAAGGTCAGCACCAGAAAAACCAGAAGTTCTACGCGCAATTATTGAAAGGTCAACGCTTTTATCAAGTAAAACATTTCTTGTATGAACTTTTAATATTCCTTCTCTCCCTTTTAAATCAGGTCTATCCACAACTATCTGCCTGTCAAACCTTCCAGGTCTTAAAAGAGCAGGGTCTAAAATATCTGGTCTGTTCGTTGCTGCAATTATTATAACACCCGTATTTGATTCAAATCCATCCATCTCAACAAGCAATGCATTTAAGGTTTGTTCTCTTTCATCATGTCCCCCGCCTAAACCAGCACCGCGATATCTGCCAACAGCATCAATTTCATCAATAAAAATTATACAGGGAGCGTTTTTTTTACCCTGTTCAAATAAATCCCTAACCCTTGCAGCGCCAACGCCTACAAACATTTCTACAAAATCAGAGCCTGATATTGAAAAAAATGGAACCCCAGCTTCACCTGCAATTGCTCTTGCTAAAAGTGTTTTACCAGACCCTGGAGGTCCTAATAATAAAACTCCTTTGGGAATTTTACCACCAAGTTTCTGAAATTTTTTGGGATCTTTTAAAAAATCAATTATTTCTTTTAATTCTTCTTTTGCTTCATCTATACCAGCAACATCATTAAAAGTAACCTTTCCACCTATCTGAGCGAGTTTTGCTTTGCTTTTTGCAAAAGATAATGCCCCACCTGCTCCACCCTGAGAACCCCTGTACATAAAAAAAAGAAATAAAACGAGTAAAAGTACAGGTCCCCAGTATATTAAAAAATTACCAATTATTTTGCCCAAAGTTGTCTTGGGTGGCTTTGCAATTATTTCCACATTACTTTCATGCAATAATTTATAAAGTGTATCATCATCTCCTGGCACTGTTGAAAAAAACTGTGTTTTATCTTTTTTTATACCTTCTATATTTTTTAACCCCTCTTCATTTGCATAAAGTATTATTTTTTCAATATTACCATTTTTTATTTCATTTAAAAGTTTAGAATATTCAATTTTTTTAGGTCCTATTTCCTTAACAGTTGAATAATAATTAAAGAAAATTATTAAAATCAAAAATAAAAAAAACCAAAAAGAAAGCGAAAATCTATTTCTACCACTTGAACTATTCAATTTATTTCCTCCTTTAAAAATCATTGTTTTATATTTATTTATACATTATTTTTAAAATGTTGTAAAGCATTTTATTAAAACTTATAATGTAATAGTTCAGCCACCAGAAGTGAACTTGTAAAAGTGTTGCTACTAGTAAGGAAAAACCTAACACTGTCATTCTTAGGAAGCCGAAAGAGGAATATAGAAGGAAAAATAAAGGGGATATGGGGCTTAAGGAATCAATCTGGCAGTTAAAAACGGAAGAAGACAAGTAGAGAAGGCAATCGGTGATACTATTACAAAAAGAAGTTCCTTCTCCCCAGAGGGGAGAGGGGAAAAAAATAAAGCGTGAACGAGCCGAACGAAGCAATCTCGCAGTTGAAAAACGAAAGAAGACAAGTAGAGAAGGCAATCGGAATAAAAGCAAGATTGCTTTTTCAGGCTCATTAAACGAGGGAATAGAAGTCAAAAGTTATCATTCGCCTGACTTTAAAATGATAGAACAAAAATTTATTTATTGGCTAATTTTATTCTACCAGTGGCTAAACTGTTAC
>DYJU01000025.1 GCA_020722985.1 Candidatus Methylomirabilis sp. | reverse complement strand
ATTACAGAAACAATCACAGAAACGATAACGGAAACGATAACCGAAACGATAACAGAGACAATAACTGAGACAATAACGGAAACAGTGACTGACACTACTACGTTAACAGAAACAGAAACTTTTACAGAAACACAAACTCCAACAATAACCGTAACAATGACCGAGACAATTACAGAAACAATCACACCAACTATACCTACAACGCCAACAGTAACAGATACCATAACTCCAACGATTTCAATGACATTTACATATACATTTACTTTAACTCCGACTATTACAATAACAATAACAGAGACATCAACTTTAACAATTTCACCTACAATTACTGAAACAAGCACAATAACAGCGACAAATACGCCAACAACTTCTGCTTCTGTAACAATAACAGAAACTTTAACTGCTACACCTTCTCCAACCGCAATTTATGAAATGCATATTGTTGTTTATAATTCAGCTGGTGAGATAGTAAAAGACCTTGCAAAACTTGGCGCATATACTTTTGATAATGACGATGTAATTGTTGAAAATTCAACTTTCAGCCATGATGATGGCGGCAAAGCAATTATTAAATTTAGCGATGGAAGAATAGTGGAATGGGATGGCACCAACAATCAATTAAAGAAAGTTGAAAATGGTGTTTACTATATCAAAATAGAAGTAAAAGATAATTATGGCTATAATCATACAGTTATCAAAGATGTTACTGTGCTTACAAATAGTTTGACCGCACAATTAAAGATATTTAACAGCGCAGGCGAAGTTGTAAAGATAATACCTGTTGAGGGTATATCTGAATTTGGTTCAACAGAGATTAAAGTTGTAGTGCCCGATCCTTCAAAACCATTTGCGCCAGGAGAAGATGTAAATACCTATGCGGAAATTTACTATATGGATAAGAAAATAATCTGGGATGGAACAAATGATTTTGGTTTGATAGTAAATAATGGTATTTATACAATTCAACTTGTGCAGGTTGATGAAAATGCATATAAAACAATTGCGTGGACACAGATTATGGTATTGCATAACGGATATGAAATTATTAATAATATAAAGATAATTCCTAATCCAGTTGATATGAGGAAAAATTCTGTGGTAATTTTCAAATTTGATATCACTAAAGATACAAAAGTAAATGTTAAAATATATAACCTTGCAGGTGAGTTGATAAAAGCATTCTGGAATGTAGAAGGTGTAAATGAAATAAAATGGAATTTAGAAGAAGGTGTTAAAGTTTCTTCCGGTTTATATGTCGCTGTATTTGATGCCATAACAAATACAGGAATGAATAAAAAAGAAATAAGAAGATTCACTATAACTAAATAGAGGCTTTTTGAGGGAAAATAGCCTTTTAACCCGGATGACCGCTTGAGATAAATCAGGCGGTCATCTGAATTTTAAATAGGAAGGAATTGTTTGATGATAATAAAAGACAAAAAAGAAGAATTTGAAAAATATTTAAAAGATGAATCTAATTCAAAAAGTGAAAATATAGAAAAATTATATATACCTGAAAATGAAGAAGAATTAATAAATATATTAAAAAAAGAAAGAAGTTTCATAACAATTTATGGTAGTGGGACAGGCATTGTGGGAGGTGCAACAAATAATAAGGGTATAATCATTTCTACTGAAAAATTAAAAGAAATTTTTATTCATAAAAAAAATAAAATTGTTCAGGTCGGTGCAGGGGCGACTTTAAAAGAGTTAGCAGAAGAATTAAAAAAATACGATCTATGGTATCCTGTTGATTCAACTGAACAAACCGCAACAATAGGAGGTAATTTTGCAACAAATGCAAGCGGAACAAGGAGTTTTAGATTTGGCTGCATTCGTAACTTTGTAGAAGCGGCATCCTTAATTTTAGTTACAGGAGAAAAAATAAATCTTAAAAGAAAACAGATTATTTCAAATAATTTAACTTTTGATTTTGAAATAAATAATAAAAGAATTAAATTTGATATGGTGGATCTATTGCAAAAATTTTACTTTAAAAATAGCGCTGGGTATTATATGAAAAAAAATATGGATTTGATGGATTTGTTTATTGGTAGTGAAGGGACATTGGCAATTGTTACAGATATTTCTTTAAAAGTTATGGATATGCCTCATGATATTGCTGTTTTCCTTGTTTATTTTGATTCTAAAGAAAAATGTTTTGAGGTTATAAAAGAACTTAAAAAAATAGAAGTGCCATATAAACCACTTTCAATAGAATATTTTGATAAAAATTCTCTAACTTTACTTAATTCTAAATTGAATACTGTAGACAAACGTGCCGCGGCATTGGTTTTTGAATTTTTAATTGAAAAATCAAATAACGAAGAAAAAATATATATGTTTATTGATTCTTTTTTTGCCAGGTATGAAATAGATTCAAAAGATATTTTCATGGCAAGTTCAAAATATAAAAAAGATTTTATTTTTCACGTCCGCGAAAACCTGCCACAGATTATAAATGAGTATATAAGACAGCAGGGTTTAAAAAAAATTTCAACAGATTTTGCAGTCAGTGATGATTTATTTGATGAAATGATAATGATTTATGATAATATATTAAATGGAACAAAAATTCCTTATGTTGTCTTTGGGCATATAGGAGATAATAATTTGCATATAAATTTTTTACCTAAAAATGATAAAGAATATAATAAAGCACTTGAATTATATGAAATATTGGCAGGTGAAATGGGAAAGAAAGGCGGAACCATATCTGCTGAACATGGAATTGGAAAGTTAAAAAAAAGATATTTAAAATATATGTATGATAATAAAATTATTGATAAAATGCGTGAAATAAAGAAAATTTTTGATTCTGAAATGAGATTAAACACTGGGAATATTTTTGATTAAATGTAATAGTTCAGCCACCAGAAGTAACCTGGAAAAGTTTGGCTATTAGTAAGTAAATATATGGCATTGTCATTCTTAGGAAGCCGAAAGAAAAGTTAAGAAAGAAAAATAAGGGCGTATGAGCATGACGAAGCAATCTCGCAGTTGAAAGCGGAAGAAGGCAAGACTAAAAGGCAATCGGTAATAAAAGCAAGATTGCTTTGTCAGGCTCATTGAACGGTGGAATAGAAGACAAAGGGCATCGTTCGCCAGACTTCGCAATGACAAAGTGAAAAATTTATATCTGGACAAATTTTGTTCTACCAATGGCTAAACTAGTACGATTAAATTATATAAGGAGAAAAATGGAAAGAAAATTTATTGATGAAATAAAAGAAGGCGAAATAAACGCTATTGATGTTTTTGATGTGTCCGGTAGAATTTTGTTAAAAAAAGGGACACCAGTTAAAATTTTTAATATTGAAAAATTAAAATTATACAATATTCCATTTATCTATATAGAAAATAAAGATATAAAAGTAAATTGCATTTATGAGATGAATATAAGGGCAGAATTATTAAAAATACTAAGATGTTTTTATGAGTCAGAAGGCGAAAATAGTGCAATATTAAAAAATTATAATATTGATGAAATAAGAAAATTCTTATTATATAACAATGAAACAGGTAATAAAATTGTTTATGGTCATATATTCAAATATTTTATAAACGAAATGATAAAATGTTTAAAAAATGATCCAAATTTATTATATGATTTTTTAGATTACAGGAGTCTGGAAAATTATTATTTTTTTCATTCTGTAAATGTGCTCTGTATTAGTTTGCTTTTGGGATACAAACTCAAATTAACTGATGATGATTTAATTGATTTAGGCGTTGGTGCTCTTTTATATGATTTAAAAATGTTAATATACAAATTTGTTGAACAAAATAAACCACTTGATGAAATTGAAAAAGAAGAGATGAAACAACATACAATTTTAAGTTTTGATACAATTCGAAGGATATATGGAATATCAGCCAAATCTGCAAGTGTTGCATATCAGCATCATGAAAGAATAGATGGTAGCGGTTATCCCAAAGGATTAAAGGGCGATGATATTAATTTATATAGTAAAATAGTTGCTATTGCTGATGTTTATGATGCTTTAATTAATAAAAGACCATTTAGAAATGCATATATGCAGGATGAAGCATGGAATTATATTCATTCAAACAGTAATATTTTATTTGATAATGATGTGGTTAAGGTATTTGAAAATTCAATACCGAAATATTATCCTGGTGATATTGTTTTACTTAATAATGAAAAAGAAGCAGTTGTGTTATATAATAATAAAGATGATATGGAAAGACCCGTAATAAAAATAATTGAAAAAAAGGAAAATGATGATATAATTTCTTGCGTTGAAAATATCATTAATATAAAAGAAAACAAAACTTTAAAAATTATTAAAATTTTACAATCTGTAAAATAAAAATTCAAAAATGTTCTGGAGTCCGAATGGGAAAAACAATTGCTATAGTTAATCAAAAAGGAGGAGTTGGTAAAACAACAACAGCAGTAAATTTATCAAGTTGCCTTGCTGAAAAAGGAAAAAAGGTTTTAATTATTGATGTTGATCCTCAGGGTAACGCGACTCTTGGATTGGGCTTTGATAATAAGGCAGAAGGGCAAAATAGCATTTACGAAGTTATTATAGATAATTTGCCTTTAAAAGATATAATAAAAGAAACAGGTATTTCGGGTCTTTATCTTGCACCATCAAATATTAATTTAACAGGTGCAGAAGTGGAACTTGTAGGATTTGAAAACAGGGAAAAGAGATTAAAAGAAACTTTGACAGATATAAAAAATGAATATGATTTTATTTTTATTGATGCGCCACCTTCTTTAGGAATTATTACTTTAAATGCGTTGGTCGCTTGTGATTCTGTTTTAATACCGCTTCAGGCTGAGTTTTATGCTATGGATGGATTGGCACAGTTATTAAACACGATTTCACTTGTTAAACAGGAGTTAAATCCAGATATCTATATAGAAGGAGTATTGATTACAATGTTTGACTCAAGAACACGACTGGCAATACAGGTCGTGGAAGAGATAAAAAATAAATTTAAAGATGCTGTGTATGATGTATTAATTCCACGTAATGTGAAAATTTCAGAAGCGCCAAGTTTCGGGCAACCGATTAATATATATGATAAAAATTCAAAAGGTGCAGAAGCTTATGAAAAACTTGCAAAAGAAATTTTATCAGGAAAGGAGTAATTATAATGGCAAGACAGGCACTTGGCAAAGGGCTTTCCGCTTTAATTCCAGGGGCTGTTTCTAAAACAGGTAAAAAAGAAACGGCATCAGAACTTAAAATTGTTGATATAATTCCAAATAAAAATCAACCGAGGGAAAATATTTCTCCGGAGGAATTAAATGAATTAATAAAATCAGTAAAAGAAGAAGGTATTTTACAACCTATTTTAGTAAAAGAAATAGCAGATGGGAAATATGAAATCATAGCAGGTGAGAGGAGGTATATAGCAGCGCAAAGAGCAGGATTAAAAACAATACCTGCGGTGATTAAAAAAAATATTTCTTCTATTGATCAGCATAAGTTAGCTTTAATAGAAAATATTCAGCGCCAGAATTTAAATCCTATAGAAGAAGCAAAAGCATACCAAAAACTAATGGAAGGATATAATTATACTCAGGAGCAACTTGCAGAAAAATTAGGTAAAAACAGGGCAAGCATAGCAAATTCTTTACGATTACTTAAATTGCCTGAAAATATTCAAAAATACCTTATAACCGGGGAATTACAGCCAGGGCATGCTAAAGTTTTGTTAAGTATCAATGATGTTAGTAAACAGAAAACACTTGCTGAATTTTCTGTTAAAAAAGAATTATCTGTAAGAGAACTGGAGAATTTAATAAATAAAACTCATATTAAAAAAGAAAAAACAAAAAAAATAATAGAACCAGAAATAAAAAATTTAGAGGAAAAATTTAAACATTTTTTTGGAACAAAAGTTAGCATAAAAGGTTCGTATAAAAAAGGTAAAATTATTATAGAATATTATAATAAGGAAGACTTTGAAAGAATTTTAGATATTTTAAAAATAAAATAACAATTATTTTTTTATAGGTTCTTTACTGGCTTTTTCTATTTCTGCCTTTAAACTTTCTACCCACTGATTATAAAGTGGTTCTATTTCCTTTAAACGTTCTCTTGATAATTTTACCCATTTGCTTTCTGGCGGGGTAAAAAGGTCAATGACTGTTTGATATTGAACATAAGCGTTTTTGAGTGCATTATCTTCCATTAACATTTCATATTCTTCCTGTGTGATTTCTTTTTTTCTCAATTTTTCATCATAATACTGCTTCTTAAGTTCTGGATTTTTATAAAAGGATAAAAATTTTTCACCTTCTAAATATTCACGTTTTGCTCTTCTTACAACTTCATATCTCGCCATAAAATAGGCAATTATCAGTGTTAAAATGACAAGCCCTGTAATTATTAAAATATTTTTTGTTTTTTCATTATTTTCAAACATTCAAGTTCTCCTTAAATTATATAATTTTCATAGATGATTATAAGTCGTATAAAAAGGTTTGTCAATTGAAAAGATTTTATTTATCTTAAATTCGCATTCATTAGAATATGAAAAAATTATTTTTGTTAGCAATTAAATAAAATAATGCTTTAATTACTCTCTTACGTTATTTAAAATATATTGTAATAGTTCAGCCACCAGAAGTGAACTTGTAAAAGTGTGGCTACTGGTAAGTAAAAACCTAACACTGTCATTTTTAGGAAGCCGAAGGAGGAATGTAAAATGGGAAATAAGGATAATATGAGCCGAATGAAGCGATCTGGCAGTTAAAAGTGTAAGAAAACAAAACTAAAAGGCGATCGGTAATAAAAGCAAGATTGCTTTGTTAGGCTCATTAAACGAGGGAATAGAAGTCAGAAGTTATCATTCGCCTGACTTTTAAATGACAAAACAAAAATTTATTTATAGACTAATTTTATTCTACCAGTGGCTAAACTGTTACAATATATTTGGAAGGAGTAATAATTTTTTATTCCTGTAATAATATTTCATTTCATTTAATTTTTTAATTTATTAAAAAATTTTTTTATATTATAATCTTTAAAATTTAATATATTGAGGTTTAGAATTGGAAAAAAATTTTGAAAGAGCAAAAAGATATGTAATGTGGTTATTAAGTAAAAAGGATTATACACATTATGAAATATTGAATAAATTAAAACAAAAAAATTATACAGAAAATATTATAAATAAAGTCTTTAAATTTATAAATGAATATAAATTTATTAACGAAAATAAAATAATAGAAAAGACCATAGAAAATGGAATAAAGAAATTTAAAAGTCCTATTTATATAAAAAATAAATTATTATTAAAAGGTATAAAATATAATAATTTTAAAGAAAATCTTGGGAAAATAGATGAATTTGCAATTGCTTATAATTTAGCATTTAAAAAAATAAAAAAAGTTAAAAATAACTATGCAAATGAGTTGAAATATAAAATATTTAAATATTTATCAACAAAAGGCTTTAATTATGATATAATTGAAAGCGTTATAAATAAAATTTTTAAAAATAAAGGAATGACAGATGAATAGCAAAGATTTAAGACAAAATTTTTTAGATTTTTTTAAAAGTAAAGGTCATGAAATAAGAGCAGGTTCTTCTCTGATACCAGAAGACCCAACGCTTTTATTTACAGTGGCGGGGATGGTCCCGTTTAAAAATTATTTTTTAAGAAAAGTTCCAATAACTTTCAAAAGAGCTGCTTCCTGCCAGAAATGCATAAGAACAAATGATATAGAAAATGTAGGAAAAACCAGAAGACATCATACATTTTTTGAAATGCTTGGTAATTTTTCATTTGGCGATTATTTTAAAAAAGAAGCAATTGAATGGGCATGGGAATTTTTAACAGAAATAATTAAACTTCCAAAAAACAGAATGTATATAAGTGTTTATAAGGATGATGATGAGGCGTATGAAATATGGAATAAAAAAATGAAAATACCAGCAGAAAGAATTTTTAGAATGGGTAAGGAGACAAATTTTTGGGAAATGGGAACAGTGGGACCATGTGGTTATTGCAGTGAAATATATTTTGATTTAGAAGGAAGCAGCATAGCAACCCAGGAAGATATAGAAAAAAATGATGATAGATTTTTAGAAATATGGAACCTTGTTTTTACGCAATTTGAAAAAAAAGCAGATGGTTCTCTGGTTGAATTAGAATATAAAAATATAGACACGGGCATGGGGCTTGAACGACTTGCTGCTGTTTCTCAAGGTGTTTATTCAAATTTTGAAACGGACCTTTTTATGCCAATTATTAATTTTATTGCAAAAAAAGCAGGAATACAATATAAAAGTGATGCCAAAAAAGATATTTCTTTAAGGGTTATAGCAGACCATTTACGGTCAGCTGTTTTTTTAATTGCTGATGGTGTTTTACCTTCTAACGAAGGGCGTGGTTATGTTTTAAGACGTATAATAAGACGTGGTGTCAGGCATTGCAAATTATTAGGTTTTAAAGAAATATTTTTATTTGAAGGTGTTTCGCCGGTCATAAGCATAATGCAGGATTTTTATCCTGAATTATTAAAAAGAAAAGAATATATTATGCAGATAATAAAATTAGAAGAAGAAAAATTTCAAACAACTATGGAAAAAGGAATTGAAATTTTAGAAAACGAGATGGAAAGATTAAAAAAATTAAATGAGAAAATTTTATCAGGCAATGTAATTTTTAAATTATATGATACTTATGGATTTCCTGTTGAAATAACAGAAGAAATAATAGAAGAACATGGAATTAAAACAGATAAAAATAGATTTGATGAACTGATGGATATGCAAAGAGAAACTGCGAGAAAATCATGGAAGGGAACGAGTGCTGAATTATTAGAAAAAGTCCCTATGGATTTAATACAAAAATTAAATGTCACCTTATTTACCGGTTATGAAAATTTAAAAGAAGAAAATTGCAAAATACTCGCAATAATAAAAGATAAAAAAGAAGTAAATTCAGCTGAAAAAGGTGATGAAATAAATATTATTCTTGATAAAACCCCTTTTTATGCAGAATCAGGCGGGCAGATAGGAGATGCGGGAGTTTTATTAACCAATAATTGTGAGATTTTAGTTTTTGATACAAAAAAAATAGATGAAAGATATTTTCATATATGTAAAGTTAAAAATGGTAATATAAAAAAAGGCGACATTGTAATTGCCTCTGTTGATGAAATTAAAAGAAAAGACACAATGAAAAATCATTCTGCTACACATCTTTTACAGGCAGCTTTAAGAAAAATTTTAGGTGTTCATGTTGAGCAGTCCGGGTCTTATGTTGGTTATGATAGATTGAGGTTTGATTTTACGCATTTTGCCCAAATAACAACAGAGGAAATATTAAAAATTGAAGATTTAGTAAATAAATGGATACAGGAATGCTATGCCGCAGATATAAAGGAAATGGATATTGATAGTGCCAAAAAGCAGGGGGCTATAGCATTATTTGAAGATAAATACAAAAAAAATGTTAGAACTGTAAAAATCGGAGATGTTTCATTTGAATTATGTGGCGGAACTCATGTAAAGAACACGGGTGAAATAGGTCTTTTTAAAATAATTTATGAAGGTTCAATATCTGCTGGAATAAGAAGAATTGAAGCGCTAACAGGAAACGGAGCAATTAAACTTTTAAATGAATACGAAAAATTAGTTTTAAAATTAAAAAATAATTTTAAAGCAGGTGATATCACAGAAATTGAAGATAAAATTGACAAATTGATAGAAGAAAATAAAAATCTAAAAAAACAGATGGAAAATACAAAAAAAGATGAATTATTAAAAAATATTGAAGAGTATATAAATAATAAAATAGTAATTAATGAAATAAATACAATTATTGTTAAATTGAATGGTATAAGTAAAGATGCAGTGAGAGTTTTAGGTGATAATATAAAATTAAAAATAAAAAAGGCGTTTATTTTAATTACTAATGTTCTGGAGGATAAAGTCAATTTCTTGGCAATTGTTACTGATGATCTGGTGGACAAATTAGATGCTTCTAAAATAGTAAAAGAAGTGGCAAAGGTTTGCGGTGGCGGTGGCGGTGGCAGGAAAAATATGGCAGAAGCAGGCGGTAAAGATGTAAATAAATTAGATCAGGCAATAAGCCTTGCTAAAGAATTGCTAAAAAGAGTTTAAAATGAGGATTTTAGGTTTTGATGTGGGCACAAAAAGAATAGGGATTGCCGTAAGCGATGAAACAAAAACAATTGCAACAGGAATAAAATATATAGAAAATAATGAAAGCGTTATTTTGGAAGTTGAAAAATATATAAAGGAATATTCACCTGAGACAATTATTGTAGGAAATCCTGTAAATATGGATGGAACTGTAAATACCCAGAATCAATTTGTTGTTGAATTCATACAAAAATTAAAAAATATTTTTAATGAAAAAAAAATAGTTTTATGGGATGAAAGGTTAAGCACAATGCAGGCAGAAAAAATTTTGATAAAGGGCGATGTTAGAAGAAAGGATAGGAAAAAATTTTTGGATAAAGTTGCAGCGGCAATTGTTTTACAAAATTATTTAGATTACCTTAAATTTAAAAAATAAAATGGGAAAAAAAGAAAATACAGGAATAGAAAAAAAGAATTTTTTCTCCTTTAAAAATATTTTTCAGATTTTTTTAGTAATTATTTTATTTATATCTTTATCTTTTGTTGTTTCTGTAAATCTTCCATGTTCTTTTAATATGACCAAAAAAATTGTTTATATAACATATGGTTCTAATTTAAAAAAAATATCACAGAATTTAGCAGAAAATAAGGTTATAAAAAATAAATTTTTATTTGAATTATATATGTTAATTACAGGGGCATATAAAAAAATAAAAGCAGGTGAATATAAATTTTCAGGTTATGATAGTATAAGGAGTGTGGCTGTAAAATTAAAAAAGGGAGATGTTGTAAAATATAAAATAGTTATACCTGAAGGGTCTGACATCAATGAAATTTCAGAAATACTATATATAAATAAACTTATTGATAGAGAAAAATTTTTAAAACTTACAAGTGATAAAGTTTTTTTAAACAAATTAGGTGTGAAATATAAAAATTTAGAAGGACTTTTATTTCCTGATACTTATTATTTTGTAATTGGTGAGGGAGAAGAAAAAATAATAAAAACAATGTATGAAAGATTTAAAGAAATGGTCAAAGTTGATCTGAATAAATATTACAATGTTTATAATTATAACATAAGAGGATATAATTTAATTAAATTAGCTTCTATTGTTGAGAAAGAATCAAAACTTGACGAAGAAAGACCGATGATCGCTTCTGTTTTTTATAATAGATTAAAATCAAAAGAAACTTATCAACGGAGGTTAGAATCCTGTGCAACAGTAAGATATGCTTTAAACAAAAGATACGGGGCGCTTTCAAACCGGGATTTAAAAGTTAATTCTCCATATAATACTTATATAATAATAGGCTTTCCGCCAACGCCGATATGCAGCCCTGGTTTAAAAAGTATAAATGCAGTATTAAGTCCAGCAAAAACAGATTATTTTTATTTTGTTGTTAAAGGAGACGGAAGTCATAATTTTTCATCAAATATGGAAGACCATTTAAGGTACAAAAAATTAAATAAAGTGAAAAAATAATTATGAAAGTAATAATAAAATTTTTATTTATATTTGCAATATTATTTTTTTACAATGAAAAATTATTTTCATTTCTTTTTTGTGATTATGGTGGAGATCACTTAACCCCCTGGAAAATTGAAGCATATTATAAAGAAAAATATTTTGAATATAATTTTTATTACAAATATGACGATTTATTTGTGGATACAATTAATGGAGACGAGGCAAATATGCTATCCGGTATGAAACAAAATTTTGGATTGCGCCTTGGTTTGCCTGGAAATTATATATTAAATACTGATATATTATATATTTTTCAAAAAATTGAAAATGAAAATTATAACAATTTGCAGGCAATTACTGTTTTATTAGAAAAAAATAAAAAAGATTTTTTTGATATAATTTTTGGTTTAAAAATACCTATATGGGAAAAGGAAACAAATAATATCAGAATTTTAACAGAAAAAGGTAAATTAAATTTAATATTGGGAATATTTAACAATATTAACTATTTTTTTTTTAAAAATAAATTTTTTATTTTATTTGAAACTCCTTTTGATTCTGCTTTAAATTATAAAAATGATTTATTTTTGGGAGAGATGTTAGGATTTAATATATATGATGACAGGGAAAAACAGAGCATAGATATTCTTTTAGAATTATCAATTAACTTAATTAATTATAATAATACCTATTCCATGATTGGTGTAATTATTCCACAGTTAAAAATAAGATTTTATAATGATTTTGAATTTAAAATAGGAATGCAGATTTTAGGGCATGCCGAAAATTATTTTTATCATAAAGATGATAAGTTTTTATATATTATAAAATTAAATTATATAATTAACAGTGATAATAGAAAAACAGATGAAACATCAGAAACAACACTTTTTACAACGACACCTACTATAACAGCGCCTATTACAATGACACCTACCACTATACCTGCGGACACAATGCATAATGAACAGGATTATTAAGCAAGGATAAAAGTTATGGAAAAAATAAAAAAAGAACATATTTTAGAATTTTTAAAAACACAGAATAAACCTTTAAATGTAAGGACAATACTTAATAAATTAAAAATTTCAAAAAAATACAGATTGTTTATTAAAAGAATATTACAACAACTTTTAAGAGAGGGCAAAATACAAAAAGAAAGAAAAAAATATTTTATATTTAATTCTCATAATAATATTAAAAGAGGTAAAGTTGAAATAAAAAACGGATATGGTTATGTTCTATTGGAAAATGAACCGGATATTTACATTGGTAGAAAAAGTATTGCGAATCTTTTGCCCGGTGATGAGGTAGAAGTTTTTGTTAGAAATTACTCTGATGGCAAAAAAGAAGGAATTATAAAAAATATTATAAAACGGACAGATTCGCCTTTGATGTGCAAAGTAAAAAAATTCGGGAAAAATTATTTTGCCTATTCTATTTTAAAAAAATTTCCATTGATAAAAATATCAGAAAAGAATTTTGATTTAAAAGATGGCGATACAGTGCTTTTATATGTCAAAGAAGAAAATAGTAAACTTTCGGGCGAGGTTATATCACATATATCTGATAACGAAAATATTGATTTATTAGAACAATTTATATTGGGAAAAAATGAAATAAGACAGGAGTTTCCTTTAAATGTATTAAAAGAAGCAGAAGGTATAAATTTTAACATAATAAAAAAAGAAAGTAGGGTTGATTTAAGAGATGAAACGGTTATAACAATAGACCCTGATGATGCAAAGGATTTTGACGATGCAGTTTCAATAAAAAAAATAGGGAATATTTATGAACTCGGTGTTCATATTGCTGATGTCTCTTATTTTGTTGAAGAAGGAACAGATATGGATTATGAAGCTTTTTTAAGAGGAGTAAGCGTATATCTTCCTGAACGCGCAATTCCGATGCTGCCTGAAAAACTTTCAAATGATATATGTTCTTTAAAAGAAGGGGTAGATAGATTTACTTTTTCTATTTTTATGAAAATTGATAAAAATGGTGAAATTTTATCATATGAAATAAAAGAAAGTATAATAAATAATAAAAAAAGATACACTTATGAAGAAGTTCAGGAAATTTTAAAAGGGAGAATTGAACCAGAAAATAAGAAAATAAAGGAATTATTATTAAATGCAAATCAACTGAAAGATATAATAGGTAGAAAACTTTTATCAGATGGTATGATAGATTTAAATATTGGCGAACCTATATTTATTTATACACCGGATAATGAAATATATAATATAATAAGAAAAGGAACTCTTGATTCGCATAAACTCATTGAATATTTTATGATTTATGCAAATATTTGTGCGGCGGACTTTATTACGAAAAATTATAAAAGTGGTATATTCAGGATACATCCTGAACCAGATGAAAAAGATATTAGAGAATTAAATTTATTTCTAAATACTTTAGGGATAGGATTAAAAATTAAAAAGGGCTCAAATACGGAATTACAGAAAATTATAAAAGGTATTGAAAATTTACATCAAAGTGAACTTATTAAGAAAAAAATATTACGAACAATGCAGCTCGCCAGGTATTCTGAAAAAAATACAGGACATTTTGGTCTTTCTTTAGAAAAGTATTCTCATTTTACATCACCAATAAGAAGATATGCTGATATTGTGACGCATAGATTAATAAAAACAACTTTAAAATTGATATCAATGAAGGATAATTCTAAAACTTATTTAAAAGATGTTGCTCAACAAATATCTGCTCGTGAAGAAAAAGCAGAAAAAACAGAAATGGAAGTTTTTAAATTATATGCTTTAAATTTTTTAAAAAATAAAATTAACGAGGAATTTTATGCTATAATAACCAAAATTACAAATAATGGTTTTTTTGCCGAACTTGAAAATTATCCAATTGAAGGATTTGTTAATTTTGATAATATATATAATGATTATTATGTATATGATTTTGAGCGGCAGATTGCAATCGGCAGGAGGACTAAAAAAATTTTTAAAATAGGATTAAGGATTAAAGTTATTATATCTAAAATTGACCTTGAACTTTTAAGAATGAATATGGAACTTGCAATATGAAAAAAATTATTTTAATTTTATTACAGATTTTTTTATTAAATAATGTTTTTTCTTCATCTTCTGGTGTGACATCGGTTTTTGATATAGGTTTGAATGTGAAAGAACAGAGTTTAGGTGGGGCTTATGTTGCAGGTGAAAATGATACTTCCAGTGTGTTTTATAATTCTGCCTGTCTTTATACATTAAATAAAATTGAATTACAAGGGGCATATATACCTTTACTTCAGGATACTAAATACAACTATATAGCAGCAGGTTTACCTACAATTGATTATGGAGTTTTCGGTATATCTCTGGCAAGAATAACTACTGATAACATAATTACCCGCGATTTTAATGGTTTAGAAACAGGAAAAGAAAATCAGGAATTAACAGAAATAATAGTGGGCTGGGGAAAAGATTTTTTTATAGAAAATTTTTTAGTGGGTTTTAATATAAAAATTGACAATCAAAAAATTGGCAATTTAAATGATTCTGCCTTTGGAATGGATGCCGGATTATTTTATAATTTACTAATTGATATTGATAATAAAATAAATATCGGCTTAAATGTAAAAAATTTAATTCAGCCAGATATTAAATTGCTTGACAATGCTGATAAATTGCCAAGACAATTTATAACAGGTATAAATTATAAAAGAAATATATTTGATAATTTAAAAGCAGAACTATTTTTTGATATTTCTTATTCAACTGATACTGATTTTGAACATAGGGAAGGATTAGAAGTTAATTTTTTTAATATGTTTTTTTTACGGGCAGGGAATAATTCATATAATATTTTTTCTTTAGGCGCCGGGATATGCGTTTTTAATATGTTTTATGCTGATTATGGAGTTTTTTTTCTTGATTTTGAAACGCAGCACAGATTTTCTTTTAAAATAAAAATGGGCGATGATTATATTGTTTTACGTGAACAAAAGCAAAAGTTAGAAATGGAAAAAATTGAAAAAAAAGCAAAAGAAATTGCTGCTCAGGAACTTAAAGAAATGAAAAAAAAGATGGAAGATATAAAAAAGAAAGCAGCAAAGGATGAATATTTTAAAGCATTGCATTATACAAATGGGCTGGAAGCATACAATCAGGGAGATTTGAAATTGGCAGATATTGAATTGCAGATTGTATATAATATAGATTCGAATTATTTAAATATAAAATACTATAACGATATGATAAAAAATCTGAAAAAAAATAAAGGGGAAACTTACGATAAAAATATAATAAAGTTATATCAGCAGGGTGTGGAAAAATACTTAGCGGGTGACTATGAGGGGGCTAAAAAAGAATGGACAAAAATTTTAAAAATAGATCCCTATAATAAATTGGCAATTGATAATATTAAAGAAGTAAATGAACTCTTGAGAAGTATTCAAAAGGAATAAAATTTATGTTTTCAAACAAAATTATCGCTACATATAAATTTGTTTATCCTGCTAAAATAATATATTTAGAAGAGATCAAACAAAAATTTACTCAAATATGTAGAGAGAATAATTTTTCATACAAAGATTTAAATAATATAATCATTGTTATAGATGAAGCCTGTGCAAATATCATTAAACACGCTTATGCTGAAAAAGAAGGCGATATGGAATTTGAAATTACAATAAGTAAAAAAGGAATGCATATTGTTATTATTGACCACGGTAAAAGCTTTAACTGGCATGCTTTTAAAACGCCTGATTTGAATCAATATGTTAATACAGGGAAAAAAGGCGGACTTGGTTTATGGATTATAAGAAAATTAACAGATAAAAGCGATTATAAAATAACAGAAATGGGAAATGAATTACATCTCGTTAAATATTATTCAAAACCATCAATCACACAAAAAATAGCATCTTTTCTTATATCAAAAGGAATTAAGGAAAAATTTATCATCGGCACATCAATTTTTATTTTTTTTATTATACTCGGAGTATATGTATATTTCATCAAACATGAAAGAGAGAGTCTGAAAGAAAAATTTTTTTCTTATAACATTGAATTGATAAAAGGAATTGCAGGAAGCAGTGCGGATAGATTGATAAAAAGAAATTATTTAGGGCTTATAAAATTATTAAATCAAATTATAGAAAATAATTCGGGAATGAATGAAATTTTTATTTTAAATAATAATAATATGATTGTTGCTCATAATAATTCCGAACAACTATACCAAAAATACGAAAGAAAAGAAAAAATATTATCTGCACAAAAAAAAGCAAATATAAATATTTTAAATTTTAAAAAAGGCAAAAATGAAATATATGATATTTTTGGAGATATTAATTTTAATAATGAAAAAGTTGGTGAAATCCATATCATCATAGGAAAAGAAAAAATAGGTAGAGTAATGGCAAGCCGTAAATTAAATATAATTATGGTAACGATTTTAGTTTTAATTATATATATAACAGGAATATATTTCCTTATCACCATGATAATAAGACCACTTGAAATTTTAAGGCAGGGTGTAATAGCAATAGGAGAAGGTAGGTTAGAACACAGGATAGAAATAGAAGGGGAGGATGAATTTTCTCAGATTGCCAAAGCATTTAATGAAATGGCATCAAGATTTAAAGGTGTTCAGGCATCCCTTTTAGAACAGGAAAAATTACAAAGAGAGATCCAGGTTGCAAAAGAAATACAGCATACTTTACTTCCAAAAAATATTCCCAAAGCAGAGGGTTTTGACATATCGTCTCTTTACAGGTCAGCAAAGGAAGTCGGTGGAGATTATTATGATATATTCAGTGTTGGTAAGAATTTAATAGGCGTTATTGTTGCAGATGTTTCAGGAAAAGGCGTTCCGGGTTCTTTAGTTATGACTATTGCAAGAACATCTATTAGATTGATTGCACAGGAAAACAAATCGGCTAAAAGTGTTCTTGCTAAAGCAAATGATTTTATTAAAGAAGATATGAAAAAGGGTATGTTTGTTACTGCTTTTTATCTTGTCTTAGACTCTTTTACAAGAAATATAAATTTTGCAAGTGCCGGTCATGACCCGTTGATACTTTACAGGGCAAAAGAAAATAAAGTATATTATATAAAACCTAAAGGTTTTCCATTAGGATTAAATTTGCCTGACGAAGAATTGTTCAGGAAAGTTATGGTAGAAGAGAAAGTAAAATTAGAAAAGGATGATATGTTAGTTGTATATACTGATGGTGTTACCGAAGCGATGAATGGTAAGAGGGAATTGTTTACTGAAAAACGTTTTGTTGATTTTATAAAGGCAAATGGTAAACTTGCGCCCGTTGAATTTATAGAAAAACTTGATAATGAAATAAAAGAGTTCACTCAGGGTTATCCGCAGAGTGATGATATCACAGTTGTTGCTATAAAAGAAAAGAAAACAGATTCTTCAATTTTACGATCAATAGAGAATAAAATTAAAAAATTAAAGCAAAAGAGAATGAGAATAAAAGATATTGAAAAAAAACTTGGTATTGATATAGATCTTTTTAAACAGATAAAGAAAGAGAAAAAAATGAGAATAAAAACACAGATAAGATTCCTGACATTTGAACAGAAAAAAGAACTTATGAATTTAATAATTCAGTATCCTGACTGGAGTATGGCAAAATATTCAGAAGAGTTATCTAAAAAATATAATATTGAAATAAATGAAAAATTGATTCAAAATGAATTAAAAAGGGTAAATTTAAAAACTAAAGATGAAAGAATAAAATATGCCAAAGAAAGGAAATAAGATATGTTAAAGAAATTTTTTTGTAGTGAGAAAAATTTAAAAAAAATTTATAAAGAGATTGATAAGATGAATGATTTTAATATAGAAATATCCCAAAACGTTATAAAAATAATAAGAGACATAAAAAAAGATGGTGATAAAGCAATAAAAATATATACAAAAAAATTTGATAAAGTTAATATAGAAAATTTAAAGGTAACAGATAAAGACATTAAAAATGCATATAAAAAAATTGACAAGAAAATTTTGCCTGCAATTAAAGTCGCAATAAAAAATGTAAAAAGATTTCATTTAATACAATTACAAAATTTAAAAGGTTTCGTATTTGAAAATGACGGATATAAAATAGTTCAAAAATATATACCACTTAATTCTGTTGGTATTTATATACCTGGTGGGCAGGCACCTTTGTTTTCTACTGTTATTATGGCTTGCGTTCCTGCTATAGTTGCAAAGGTAAAAAGAATTGTTATAACTTCGCCACCTACCTGTAATAATAATATAAATCCATATATTCTTGTTACCGCGGATATGTTAGGGATTAAAGAAATTTATAAAGTAGGTGGACCTATGGCTATTGCTGCTTTAACTTATGGGACAGAAACTATTCAAAAAGTTGACAAAGTTGTAGGCCCTGGCAACATATATTCAACAATGGCAAAAAAATATGTTTTTGGTTCTATTGGTATTGATGGTTTGAATGGTCCATCAGAAATCACAATTTTAACAGATGAAAGTGCTAATCCAAATTTTGTGTTACTTGACCTTTTGGCGCAGGCAGAACATATCAATGGGCATTCTTTATTAATTACCACCAATAAAACAGTAGCAGATTTTATTACTGATTATTTTATAAATAATAAAATAGATTATGATGTCACAATAATAATTGTTAAGGATTTAAAAAGAGGAGTTGATTTAATAAATTATAAAGCACCTGAACATTTAGAAATAATTGTAAGAAAACCAGAAAAAATAATTAATTTGATAAAAAATGCTCCTGCTATTTTTGTTGGGAATTATTCTGCTGTGGCTTTCGGTGATTATATTGCAGGAGCCAATCATATATTACCAACCAATGGAACGGCAAAATTTTCATCAGCTCTTTCTATTTTTGATTTTATTAAACATACTCATATTGTGTTTTGCGAGAAAAAGGCACTTTATAAATATGGTGAAAAAGTTGAAAAACTTGCTGAAAAAGAAGGGCTTTTAAATCATAAATTAAGTATAAAATTCAGGAGAACTTTTAAATGAAAATAATAGAAAATAAAATAAAGTTTTGCATTAAAAACCTTAAAAGTTATGAACCTGTTTTATTTAAAGGTAAATATAAACTTGATGCAAATGAAAATTCTTATGATTTACCTAAGTTAATTAAAAGAAAAATTTTAAAAAAAATATTAAATATACCTGTAAACAGGTATCCTGATCCGGAAGCCAGATCGCTTAAAAAAATTTTATCTAAAAAATTAAAAGTAAAAAAAGATATGATATTTATCGGCAACGGTTCAGATGAGATTATTTTTTATCTTGCGCAATCATTTTTAGAAAAAGATGATGTGGTAATAATACCTGTGCCAACTTTTGAAATGTATAAAATAATTTCAAAAATAAATGCGGCACAAGTAATTGAGATACCTCTTACAAAAGATTTTGATATTGATGATAAAAATATTATAAAATATGCTAAAATTACAAAGGCAAAATTTATTTTTATCGCTTATCCCAATAATCCAACAGGTAATTGCTTTTCAAAAGATAAAATTTTAAACATAATTAAAAATACTGATGCTATCGTTATCATTGACGAAGCATATTTTGAATTTTCAGAAAAAACTTTTATTAAATATTTGAAAAAATTTAAAAATCTGGTAATATTAAGAACATTTTCAAAAGCATATTCAATCGCAGCTTTAAGAGTCGGTTATATGATAGCAAATAAGGAAATTGTAAAAATATTAAATAAAATTAAATTGCCGTATAATGCAAATTCTATTTCACAAGTTTTTGCTAAAGAGGTTCTTTTAAATGAAAAATATTTAAAAGACAACATAAAAAAGATAATATCAGAAAAAGAAAAATTATATGAAAAAATCAGAAAAAAATTTTTTGTTTTAAAAAGCGATTCTAATTTTTTATTTTTAAAAGTGGCAGATATTAAAAAAGCAAAAAAAATTTTTCAAAAAAATAAAATATCGGTAAGAATTTTTAATAGTGGTTATGCAAAAGATTTTATTAGAATTACAATTGGTAAAAAAGAGGAAAACAGAATAATTTTAAATGCTTTAAATAAACTGTGAGGTGATATAAAGTGAAAAATAAAAGATATGCAGTTATAAATAGAAAAACAAAAGAAACTTATATAAAAGGTAAAATTTTTTTAGATGGCAAAGGAGATTATAAAATAAAAACTCCGATACCTTTTTTTACTCATATGTTAGAACAAATGTCAAAACATAGTGGAATAGATATTACACTTAAAGTTATAGGGGATATAGAAGTTGATATGCATCATACTGTTGAAGATACTGGAATTTCATTAGGGCAGGCAATTTCTGATGCCCTGGCAGATAAAAAAGGCATAAATAGATTTGGTTTTGCCTACGGTATTATTGATGAAGCGCTTTGCAGAATAGTTTTAGATATATCAGGTAGAACCTTTATTGATTATAATGTTGATTTTGATAAAAAAAAGACAGGAGAATTTGATTCTGAACTTGTTGAGGAATTTTTAAATGGTTTTGTAAGAGGAGGAAAAATTACATTACATATAGATAAAATAAAAGGGAAAAACACGCATCATATTATTGAATCTATATTTAAAGGGCTTGCTCTTGCTTTGAAACAAGCCATTTTAAAACAAGGGAAAAATTTACCAAGCACAAAAGGGCAGATATAATAATGAAATATCTGGTTATAATAAATTATGGTATGGGAAATTTATATAGTGTATTTAAGGCAATAAAATATTTAAATATACCGATAAAAATTTCTGACAGTAAAAAAGATATTAAAAGTGCTGCTGGATTAATTTTGCCAGGAGTTGGCGCTTTTGGTGATGCAGTAAAAGAACTTCATAAAAGAAAATTATTTGATTTGATAAAAAAAGAAGTTGAAAAAGGAAAACCAATATTAGGTATTTGCCTTGGTTTTCAGTTACTATTTACTAAAAGTTATGAATTCGGTATGCATATTGGTTTAGATCTTTTAAAAGGTAAAGTAATTAAATTCAAAAAAGAAAAAAAAGTTCCCCATATTGGCTGGAATACAATAAATATTAAAAATTTTAAAAACAGGATTTTTAAAAATATAAAAAATAATTCTTATTACTATTTTGTGCATTCCTATTATGTAAAACCTTTTGAAAAAGATGTTGTTTTAGCAATAACGAAATATGGTAAAACAGAATTTGTTTCAGCAATAGAAAAAGATAATATTTCAGGGGTCCAATTTCATCCTGAAAAAAGCGGAGAAAAAGCATTAAATATATACAAAAATTTTTATAATATTATTAAAAATAATTAAAAGGTGTAAAATATGAATATTTTACCAGCAATTGATATAAGAAGAGGAAAATGTGTAAGATTAATACAGGGGGATGTTCGTGACGAGATAATATATTCAAATGAACCCCTGCAGATGGCGAAATACTGGTTAGGTAAAGGTGCAAGATGGATTCATATAGTAGATATTGATGGGGCTTTAATAGGCAAGCCTAAAAATATAGATATCATATTAAAAATTATTAAAACAGTAGATGTAAATATAGAAATTGGTGGTGGAATAAGAACAGAAAAAGATATCAAAAGATATATAAGGGCAGGAGCAAGAAGGGTTATATTATCAACATCAGCAATTTTATCCGAGAAATTTTTAAATGATATGATAAAAAAATATAAGGATAAAATAGTAATAGGGGTGGATGTTAAAAATAATTATATTGCCATCAGAGGATGGAAAGATATGACTCAGGTTAAGATGCTTGATTTTATTGAAAAATTAGAAAAGAAAGATGTGAAAAGGATTATTTTTACTGATATAAAAAGGGATGGCGTATTAAAGGGGCCAAATTTCGCAAGTATAATGACTGTTCTTAAAAATACAAAAATGAAAGTAATAGTTTCTGGTGGTATAAGCAGGATGAAAAATATAAAGAGGTTATTGGAATATGAAAAAAAATATAAAAATTTAGAAGGAATAATAATAGGTCAGGCATTATATAAAGGAACACTTGACCTAAAAGAAGTTATTCAATTAACTAAAGGATAAAAATATGCTTGCAAGGAGAATTATTCCATGCCTTGACGTAAACAAAGGCAGAGTTGTTAAAGGAGTTAATTTTTTAAATTTAAAAGATGCCGGCGATCCTGTTGAAGCAGCAATAAAATATAATAAAGCAGGGGCCGATGAGATAGTTTTCTTAGATATAACTGCGTCTTTTGAAAAAAGAAAAACAATAGTTGATGTAGTTAAAAAAACTGCAGAGAAAGTTTTTATTCCACTTACAGTTGGTGGAGGAATTAAAACTATAAAAGATATGGAACTTTTATTATTCAACGGTGCTGATAAAGTTTCAATAAATACCGCAGCAGTTAAAGAGCCGTTATTAATAAAAGAAGGGGCAAAAAGATTTGGAAGTCAATGCATCGTTCTTGCTGTTGATGCAAAAAGGAAAAAGAAAAACAAATGGGTAGTTTATATATATGGTGGCAGGGAAAATACCGATATAGATGTTATAGATTGGGTAAAAAAAGCAGAAAGTTTAGGAGCAGGTGAGATACTTTTAACAAGTATGGATGCTGATGGGACAAAAGAAGGTTATGATATAGATTTAACATGTAAAGTTGCAAAATCTGTAAAGATCCCTGTTATTGCTTCAGGTGGCGCAGGACATCCAGAACATATGTATAGAGTTTTAAAATATGGGTTAGCGGATGCGGTTTTAGCGGCTTCTATTTTCCATTACAGAGAATATACAATAAAAAGCGTAAAAGAATATTTGAAAAAGAAAAATATACCAGTAAGATTATGAGAAGGAGGAAAGATGAGATTGAATTTAAAAAAAATAAAATTTGACGAAAATGGTTTAATACCTGCAATTGCACAGGATTATAAAACAGGAGAAGTTTTAATGATTGCTTATATGAATAAAGAAGCGCTTTTAAAAACTATCAAAACAAAAAAGGTTCATTATTTCAGCAGATCAAGGAAAAAATTATGGTTAAAAGGAGAGCAATCAGGGAATATACAGAAAGTAAAGGAGATTTATATTGATTGCGATAATGATGCGTTGCTTATAAAAATTGAACAAAAAGGCGGGGCGGCGTGTCATACGGGTTTTAGAAGTTGTTTTTTTACTAAAATTAATTCAAATTGGAATTTAAAGATAACAGGGAAAAAAATTTTTGATCCAGATAAAGTTTATGGGAAAAATAATAAGGTATAAAATATGAAATTTGATGAATTTTATAAACTGACGAAAAAGTATAATATCATACCTATCTTTAAAGAAACAATGGCAGATTTAGAAACTCCACTTTCTGCTTATATGAAAATAGATAATCCAGAATATTCTTTTCTTTTAGAAAGCATAGAAGGCGGGGAAAAGATAGCAAGGTATTCCTTCCTGGGTAGGGAACCTTTTATGATTTTTTTTTATAAACAGGGAAAGGTTTACATAAATTCAAAAAAAGAACATAAAATAATTGAAACAGCGGATCCCTTACAGGTTCTTAAAAATATTTTTTCTAAATACAAAGTTGCTCCTAAAAAAGGATTGCCACGTTTTCATGGAGGAGCCGTTGGTTATATCGGATATGATATTGTAAAATTGTATGAAAAAGTTCCGAGTTTTTCTAAAAAGGATAATCTTAATTGGGCGGATATGTTTTTTATGTTTACTGATATACTTATGGTATTTGACCATATTTCACATAAGATACAGGTTGTTTATAATATTTTTATTGATGAAAAAGATAATATAACTTCATTAAATAAAAAATATTTCTCATCAATTAAAAAAATAGATTTAATAATTAGAGAGTTAAATAAAAATATAAAATTAAAAAGAATAAAAAAAGATACAGGGAGATTTAAAATTAATTATTACACTCCTAAAGAAAAATTTATGAAAAATGTTAGAAAAACAGTTGACCTTATAAAAAATGGTGAGGCAATACAGGTTGTTTTATCTCAGCGTTTTGATGTGAATTATAATAGCGATCCTTTGAATATTTATAGAGTTTTGCGTATCATTAATCCATCACCATATATGCATTATTTAAGATTTGGTGATAAAGTGATAATAGGTGCATCGCCAGAACTTATGGTAAGAGTTGAAAATGGTAAAATTGAGTTAAGACCTATAGCAGGAACAAGGAAAAGAGGAAGGGATGAAGAAGAAGATAAAAAATTAGAGGAAGAACTTTTAAATGATGAAAAAGAAAGAGCAGAACATATTATGCTCGTTGACCTTGGCAGAAATGATGTTGGAAGAGTTTCGGAAACAGGAAGTGTTATGGTAAAAGATTTGATGACTGTTGAAAAATATTCTCATGTGATGCATATTGTTTCAGGCGTAGAAGGTAAATTAAAAAAGGGCAAGGATATTTTTGATGTATTAAAAAACACATTTCCAGCAGGAACAGTAAGTGGCGCACCTAAAGTAAGAGCAATGCAAATAATTGAAGATATGGAAGATATAAAAAGGGGTCCTTATGCAGGGCTTGTTGGCTATATAAGTTTTTCTGGTAATATTGATTCATGTATTTCAATACGAACCATATATTTTTGTAACAAAAAAGCGGTTATTCAGGCAGGAGCAGGTATAGTTGCTGACTCTAAACCAGCAAAAGAATATCAGGAAACAATAAATAAAGCAAAAGCACTTTTTAAAGCAATTGAACTATCAAAAAATCCAAAATTTTAAGGAGTAAAAATGAAGGTTATAGTTATAGATAACTATGATTCATTTACCTATAATTTAGTTCAATATATAGGAGAATTTACCCGTAATATTAAAGTTTTTAAAAATGATGAAGTTGATATGGATTTTTTATTAAAACAAAAACCAACACATATTATAATTTCTCCCGGACCTTCATGGCCTGAAAATGCTGGAATATCAAAGGAAGTTATTTTAACTTTTATGAAAAATATACCTATATTAGGTGTTTGTCTTGGTCATCAATGTATAATTGAAGCATTAGGAGGAAAGATAAAAAGAAATAAAATTATAATGCATGGAAAAGTGTCTCAAATTTATCATGATGGTAAAGGGATATATAAAGGGATGAAAAATCCTTTTGTCGCAACGAGATACCATTCACTTGTAGGAGATAAAAAGACATTGCCTGAAGATTTAATAATATCATCTAAAACAAAATCTGGGGAGATAATGGGAGTCAGGCATAAAAAATATAGATTAGAAGGTGTCCAATTTCATCCCGAATCAATACTAACTCAGGATGGGAAAAAAGTTATTAAAAATTTTTTATATGAATGAGGTTAAGATGGCAATATTGCTTATTTTATTTTTAGCATTTTCATCAATATATGCAAATACCGATAATGCAAATACAACTGACGCAACCTTAACGCCTGTTTCTGCTTTGCCGGTCACACAAAGTACAACTTCTATAACGCCCATCACTGCTTTGCCGGTCACACAAAGTACAATTTCCATAACTCCCTTTACTGCTTTTCCAGTTACACAAACTACAACTTCCATTACACCTACTTCTATTTTCCCCGAAGCGTCAAGTAATACAACTCAGAATACTTTGCCGGAAAATGTAACAATTGAAGTAAAATTAAATTATGCTGTTGAAAAAATAGATTTTGATACAAATACGATAAACACTATAATTTTAAAATGGAATAAAAAAGAAAATATGGAATTTAATTATAATATTTATAAAAAAAGTGAAGGGCTTGATTATGTTAAAATAAATGATGTTCCGGTTTTAGTTACTTTTTATGTTGATACTGATATTAACACAGGGACTATGTATTATTATAAAATAGAAACTATTGATAAAGATGGCAATGTATATCTTTCCAATGAATTTTCAGTTAAATCAGCAGATTTAATTCTACCTTATACCCCTTCTAATTTTAAGGTCTATCAGGATATTGAAAGTTCTGTATTAAAATGGAGTGCTTCATCAAAAGGGACTTTTGAATTAACTGGCTACGTAATTTATCGTGGTGAAGACGCAGATGATTTAACAAAAATTGCTCAGGTAAAATTAACTGATTTGAAATATGACGATCAGGATGTAATACCAGCAAAAAAATATTATTATAAAATTTCTGCTATTGATATAAATGGCTATGAATCCAAGCCGACAGAAGTTCAAAGTTGTGTGCCTTTCCCAATGCCAAGAACTTCTCTTATTTTAATGCCAACTGCTTATAGGAATGATATTTTTAATAACTGGGGTTTAAATGTTGATTTCAATTTTACTTATTATATAGGTGGGATATATGGAGCGCACAATCTATTTCCCTATGGTGAAGATTCGGATTCGTTTTTAAAAGTAGGAGCATCTATTTTAAGCGGAGATGTAAAATTAAGTGGATTTAATGATGAAGGCAATATCCCATCTGTTGCCATAGGTTATAACTATATAATTTTAATGCAGGATAAATTTGGTAGTTCACAGATAACAGGGGTTCAGACATCTTTTTCTGCCAAAGAAAAGGAAGCGATGAAAATGATGGGTGGATTTTATGGGGCTTTGAGTAAAAAGGCATTTTGGGATTTCAGTGTTCATACCGGTTATATTTTAGGTGAGCAATTAAATTTTATACCGTATTTATCCAAATATTTGAATTATGATGATAATCTTACCCAGCATGGATATTATTTCGGATTTTCAAGAAAGATTTTTTCAAGAATGGGATTTAGGTGCGAACTTATTATTCCTGTAGAAAATAAATTAAACCCATCGTTTATTTTGCCGCGGCAGTATCTGATAAACACATATATAGATAGGTTTATTAATTTTAATCTGAGTTATTTTCATTTTAATGGTGGTTATGTCTGGCTTGGTTATATTAGTTTTAGATTCACAATATTCCCGAGCCCATACAAATAAAAAAAGGAAATAACAAATGCTTTGTCCTGAATGCGGAGCAGAAATAAAAGAATATTTTACTACATGTTCCTTATGTGGAAAAATTATTGATAAAGAAGATGCATTTAAAAAATTTATGTCAAAAGGTGATGAGTTTTTTAAGTCAAATGAAATAGAAAAAGCAATTATTTCATATAACAGAGCTCTTGATTATAAAAAAGATAGCGAGGAATTATATATAAAATTAGGAAATGCTTATATGAAGAAAAATGATAAAAGAACAGTGACCTGTTATTTAAAAGCCCTGTCTTATAATTTTTATAATGATGTTACACATAATTTCTTAATTGCTTTTTATTCAAGATTTAACAAGTTAGAAGAGTTGAAATCATGGTATATACAGAATAAAGAAAAATTTGATAAAGATTACATTGATAAATTTATCAAAATAATAGAAAATACCATTTTATTTACCACAGAAAAAAGTGTAAAAATAGGGACGCAGGATGAAAATTTTTTTACAAATTTTACAAAGAGTATAAAGACATATTTATTTTTAAATATAGTTTTTGGAGTAATACTATTATTACTCGCTGCTGGTTTTTTACTTTCTTTTTTATTTAAAATAAACATATCATTTTTTTTGATTTTTATTGGCGTTTTTTCTTTAATTAGTTTAGTTTTTATTACGTATAAAAAAATGAAAACCATAAAAAGTTTGAAAAAGACTAAAGAGACGGAGATTGATTTAGAAAATATTTTAAAAGAAATAAAAAAAGATTAAATCAATATTTTTTTAATAAAAAAGAAATGTTTTAAAACTGGCAACCTGATAATAAAAAAGGTAAGTTTTTCAAGGTGGGGAAATAATAAAGAATTATTAAGTGCATTTATATAATTGAACCAATTAAAATTAACCTTTAAAAGGGATATCAATACAAAATAAGTTGGTATAGAAATAAAGCAGATAAAAATTATAGCGCCCAAAATTCTGTCAAATACGGTTAATTTGAAAACATCAAAAAATCTCGCAAATGTATAAGCAATTGCTATGACAAGAGAACTTGCTATTAAAAATAATATTGTATAGGACATTAAAAAACGTTTTGTTTCATTTGAGATATAATTAACTAATAATTCTGCTAATGAAAGATAACCAATATTAGCAACCAAAATTCCCAAAAAAAAGGCAATTGGTATTGTTATTACATAAATACCTCTTAAATTCCAGCCAAGTATGAAAGCAAATAAGAATATTATTATTAATATAATATCAATATAAGTCATAATAACTCCTTTTGAATTTTTTATAATAATATCATAGCATTTTTTTTGGGTCAATTTTATATTTTAATTTGATATAATAATGTCTGATGATTTGTATATAAATAATTTTTTGCTTTAATTTAAAATTGTTAAGATAATTTATTTTTATATTTTAAAAGCAAGTGCAATATTACGTCTTA
>DYJU01000122.1 GCA_020722985.1 Candidatus Methylomirabilis sp. | reverse complement strand
AGGAAATAAGTGACTTGGCAAACGGGGTATATTTTGTTAAAATAAAGGTAATAAGAAAAGATGGAAAGGAAGATGTGGTTGTGAAGAAAATGGTAGTTTATAAAAGGTGAAGGAATGAATCAATTAAATAAATACGAAAAATTATTACTGTAATAGTTCAGCCAACAGGAGTCCATTTGTAAAAGTTTAACTATAGATAGAAAATTTTTAAAGGCGCTGTCATTTTTATGAAGCCGAAAGAGTGTAGTGCAGAAGGAAAATTAAGGATTATGTGAGGCTGACGAAGTAATCTTGCAGTTGACGGGCGGAAGGGTAAGTAAAAAATAAATGGGTGCATAAGGTAATAAAATTAAGATTGCTTTGTCAGGTTCAATTAACTGTGTTATAGAAAATAAAGGGACTCGTTCGCCTGACTTCGCAATGACTGACAGAGAACGATGAGTCTTCGCAATGACAGAGCGAAAGATTTATATATAGACTAATTTTGTTCTATCAATGGCTAAACTATTATAATATTTTTTGGAGATTAAGATGGAACGAATTATTTTTAATGCTATTATTTCATCAACAATATCATTAATTATAACAACCCTAAAGCATAAGTTTTTCATGGAACCAGATATATTTCTAAATTATTTATTTTCAAAAGAAATAATAATTAATTTTTTTCTTTATTCTTTAATTGGCTTTATAGTTTTACATTATTTATTTAATAGGAATATTAAGGTTGATAAAAAGTCTTTTACCGTAGTTTGTATTATATTTTTTTTGACAATTTTAATAATACCATTTAGATACAAAATAGAGTATTTTAATATGTTATTAAATCTAATAATTTTCTTTGAAATTATTTTTCTTTTCCGAGGAGAATACAAAAAAATTGAAGAAAATAAGGCATTATTTATTATCATTATGATGTCATTTATCATTACTTTATTAATATTTTTTAGAATATCTTCTTATCACAAAGCTTTTCATACAAACGCCATGGATTTTGGATTCTTTTTGAATACCATGTGGCTAATAGCTAACAATGAACCTTTAAAAACATGGATGGTAGGTGGATTGCAAAATACATTATTGGGTGATCATTTTCAACCTTTTTTATTTATATTAGGATTTATATACAAATTAATAAATAAAGCTGAATTTTATTTATTATTGCAGACTATATTCATTTGTTTTGCATCTGTATTTTTATTTTTAATTTCTCAGATAATAATAAATAAAACATCGTTTTCCCTGCTTTTAAGTTTATCATACTTAATTTCTCCATTAATTTTTCAGGCAATTAATTTTGATTTTCATTTAGATCCATTTTATCCATTTTTTATTTTTGGATTTGTTTATTTTGATCTAAAAAAAAATTTTTTGCTCAAAATTATATTTTTTTTGCTGGCAATTTCTTTAAAGGAAGAAATTTCTATTTATTTATTTTTTTCTTCTATATATATGTATTATTTTAATAAAGATAAAAGTAATATAATATTATCTTTGCTTTCTATAATATATGCAATTATAATTATTTTCCCTGTAATGCATACTACTGTAGATAGCAGTCATGCGGATGGGAGCATAAGAAATATTTTAATAGGGATGAAAAGTGGAGCATTTACCGCTGAAAGATTAAGTAATTTTATTTTGTATTTATTGGGTGGAGTTGCTTATTTGGCTTTATTAAATCCAATTGCATTTTTATTGTTAGCAATGCCTGCTATTTTTATTCATTATTTTCATCATGCAAACTTCAATATTCAATATGCAGCTCTTGTGTTGCCAGGGCTTTTTTTAAGTATAATATTTTCTATTAAAAATACAAAATTAAAAGAAATAAGCACAAAATATGAAATTGCAGGTATCGCAATTTTAATGGCATCCATTGCTATGCATTTGTATAAAAATCCAATATTTAATACTAAAATGATGTTTTTATTAATTTTAATTATAGTTATATTTTCTTATGTCTTTAATAAAAAAATGGATGAAAAAATTTTTTTTCTTTTCTTGTTTGTAATAGTGTTTTTTGTAGATTGGCAGGGCTATTATAAATATAATAAATACAGAGCGGTAACTGATTTTAATCGTGTAAATACTATTAAAGAGGCAATTAGATTACTTCCTGAAGATAAAAATATTCCAGTTTTTAGCAATTATTATATTGTGCCACATATAGCAGATAGAAAATATGTAACATCTATTGAAGTGGATTTTATTTATAGATTAATGATACCAATAATTATGACTAACGCCAGAACATTTTATTTGTTACATGCATTCAGAGCAGATGAAATAATAAGCAAAGAAAGGGAAAAAATTGGGAATATTATGGCTTCTTCTCTTATCAAGGAGACTAAATTTCAGGGTTTTAAGAGTAAAGTAATTTTTAATAGTAATAATGTTATGCTTTATAAATTTTTTAAAATTGAGTGAGGCAGATTATATCAGTCCATACTTTTTAAATTTTTTTATAAATTATCTCGGTAGATATATTAAAAATATTTTAGCAATAATTTAAAAAAGAACTATATTTATATTGTTATTTTGAACTTTATGAACATCAATAAGTTTCCCATCTTTTCTTTTAATTATAAAACTACAATTGGTATTAACTTTTAAACTTTAAATCCTTAAAAAAGAGTTCACTTTTAATTTTTAAATGACAAAATACAAAAAAATAATTGACAGAAATAAAATTTTTTATTAAATATAAGGGTAAAATGACCGACTAATTAACAGCAGGATGAAAATCCTGAAGCAATCTTGCCCAATAAAAAATAATAGTTCAACCACTAGAAGTGAACATGGAAAAGTGTGGCTATTAGTAAGTAAATATATGGCACTATCATTACGAGGAAGCCGAAAGAGAAGCGTAGAAAGAAAAATAAGGGTAATATGAGGTTGACGAAGAAATCTATCAGTTGAAAACACAAGAAGACAAGCAGAGAAGGCAATCGGTAATAAAAGCAAGATTGCTTTGTCAGGCGAAAGTTAAAAGATTACAGGAATATAAAAGTTATAATTCACCTGATTTTAAAATGACAAAGCGAAAAATTTATATCTGGATAAATTTTATTCTACCAACGGTAAACTATTACAACAATATTAATATTATAAAGAAATTTAAACATATCTTTTTTATACTTTTTTTCTTCTTTCTGTTTTTACCGGTTTTGACACTTTTCGTCTATCTCTGGAATAAAGCACAAGGTTACTGCCCATTTTTTTATAAACACATTTTGTTTTTGGGTCAAACAACAGTTCTTTAGAAATAAGTAAAAGATTTTTTAATACATTTTCATCTTTTCTTTTTTCCTGCTCAACAGGGATACTTGTTCTACGCCTGTCATGACTTACAAATACATATCTGTTGCCCATATTTTTTACAATCACTCTATCTTTTGTGTCAAAATAGAGATTTTCTTTGATGTGAATATATCTTTCTGCCATATATTCACTCTCCTTTCTTTTTAATTTCTAAAATATGGTTTTCTATACGTTGCAGGTCAGATTTACTTATAGAAAGTATTCTAAGACCTGCTTTATATGAACCAGAACCTTTTACATAACTGTCTATATTTCTTACTTCGGTTAATAATTTAATTGGTTTTGAAAGTTTTGGTAAATAGAGATCTATTATAATATGTTGTCCTATTACTAATGGCTTTTCTGTAATTATGGCAAGGCCACCTTTGCTAATATCTTCTGTGAGGGCATTTATTATTGGATTTTTAGAAGTCGTTTTTAAATTATTAAGTGTTGTATCTTTATATTCGCTTGACTGAACAATGTTTTCTTTGTTTTTATCATCAATAATATAATAAATAACTTTTAAAACAGATTTTACTCTTTCAAACTCTCTTTTTTCCAGCCAGCCTTTATTAACTGTCATTTTTTAATTAATTTATGAAGTGTTTTTTTACTGAAACTGTATGAATCAGGATGTATTACACCAATTGAAAGGATTTCTTTCAGTGCTATGTCAGGTGCAATATCAACAATTATTATATTTTTTACAGGAACAATTATAATAAAACCAGAAGTTGGATTTGGAGTTGTTGGTATAAAAATATGCATTGCATCTATTGTTTTGCCTTTTGTTTTAATTTTAATTTTTTTCAATGATGTTAAAAAGCCAATTATAAAGGCATTATTTTTTGATAAATTTACAAGTACAACATATTTAAAAGACCTATTTTTTGAAGAAAAAATATTTGAACTTATTTCTTTCAATGCCTTAAAAATAACATTAATTATTGGTATTTTTGTTATAATTGTTTCATACCAGTGAATAATTTTTTTAATAAAATAAGCCTTTGTTAAAATTCCGGTAAACCATATTAATAAAATAAGTATAAGAAAACCTATGCCTTTTTTATAGTAAGGTCCAAAATAGATAAGTAAGTATTTACCTAAAATAGAATCAATTTTTATAAATAAATAATATACAATAACTAAGCTTAAAACAGTAGGAACAATTACTAAAAGTCCGGCTAAAAAATGTGAAGTAAAGGATGTAATAGTTCTATTTATTGAATTTTTAGGCATTGAAAACTCCTTCAAAATTATTAAATAATTTTATTAGTTATATAATTATATATAAGAATATCCAAAAAAACAAGTTTTTTTTAATGTGAAACAAAAATTATTAAGTTTTTTGAATTTGACAAATAGGAAAGGATATTGTATAATGTTTATAAGATAAAAAAGTGTAAAATATTATAAAGAATGACAAAATATAGCATTTCATAAAATGTGAGATATAGATGTTTTGTCTTATAAAAATGATATAAGATTCTTTTTGTCAATTTTTTAAAATTTACAAAAAAATTGACAAAAAGGGAAAGGGATATTGGTGTTTCAAAGTTTTGGTTTGTTTAAAAAAAGAAAAATTAAAAATTATTCAATAATGAAAAAATTTTTATATACACTTGCGATAATATTGCTATCTCATATTTTTTTATATGCAGATACTGAAACTATAACTCCAACTATTACCGAGACAG
>DYJU01000121.1 GCA_020722985.1 Candidatus Methylomirabilis sp. | reverse complement strand
ACATTATTACAAATAAAAAATCTATTTTAGTTTCTTATATTATAAAATTTATGATATAATTTCTAAAATTTAAAAATACAGGTGAAAAATTATGATTATAACAAATGCCAGGATTTTTAATGGGAAAGAGTTTATAAAAGAAAATTCAATAGAAGTAAAAAATGGAAAAATTTTTAGAATTTTTTATCAGACAAATATTAAAAATAAGAAAGTTATTGATTTAAATAATCAAATACTTTCACCAGGCTTTATTGATGTTCATTCTCATGGTGCAGGTGGTATAAATTCACTTGAAATTAAAAATAAACAGGATATAAAAATAATAAAAGAAAATTATGCAAAATATGGGACAACATCCGTTGTTTTAACTTCTGTCTATTCTTATTTTAAAAAAGACCATTTAAGAAAAATAAAGAAATATAAAAATATAAATTCAGGTGCAAGGATATTGGGGGTTTATTTAGAAAGTCCTTTTATAAATTTAAATAAAAAGGGAATGATACAGGACCAGTATGTAATGAAGCCAGTAGATTCTCCTGATTTTTTAATAAAAGATGTTGTGAAAAGTTGTGGAAGTGCATTAAAAATTATTACAGTTGCTCCGGAAATTAAAGAAAGTAAAAAAATTATAAGATATTTTAATAAAAAAGGTGTTATAGTTGCTTTTGGGCATTCTATGGCTGATTATAATGAAACAAAAAGAGCAGTTAAAAATGGGATAAAAACAGTCACACATTTTTTAAATGCAATGAATCCTATTCATCACAGACAACCAGGTCCTGCAATAGCAATACTTGAAGATAAAAGTATATACATTGAAATTATTGCTGATGGTAATCATATACATCCTTCTATAATAAAAATTATATATAAACTGGCTGGTAAAGACGGAATAATTTTAATAACTGATGCAACAGGTGATAAAATTTTAAAAGATGGTATTTATGAGAATAAAAGATATGGAAAAGTTGTAATAAAAAATAATGGGGTTTATTCCTTAGATGGTATTTTAATAGGGACTAATTTAACTCTACTTGATATGTGTAAAAATATGAAAAAATGGCTTTCTTTAAAAATAGAAGATGTATTGCAAATGGTTACATATAATCCACATAAATTATTAAATGAAAAAATAGGAATTATTAAAAAAGATTTTTTTGCTGATTTTATAGTTTTAGATGATGATTTGAATTTAAAAAAAGTTTTTGTAAATAATAGATGGATTAAATATTAGTTGCCGATTGCCGAATATCGGTTGACGAATGAAAGACAGTAGCAGATGGCAAATGGTGTGCATCAGAAGTGAAATATAAGTTGTTAGATGACATATTCTTCCGATTTCAGGTTTGCAATATATTCAATATATATAAAGGATAAATTAACTTTTATTCATAACGTAACAGGACAGGAATATTCGTTTGCAAAATAAATAAGCATATAATAATATATTCGGATGAAATAGAAATTTCTTCTATTAGCATAACTAAAATATTTGACTTTTTGTTTTAATCCAAGCAATATTATCCTAAAATTCAAAATGGCAAATGGTGAGAAATGCAAAAAGATTTTAATATTATGTTAATAGAAGATGAACCTGATATAATAACATTAACTAAAAAAACCCTGTCAGTGGGTGGATTTGAAAATATAAATATCATAAATACTTATGAAGAGTTTTTAATAAAAATTGAAAATGAGGAAAAACCTGATGTTATATTATTGGATATTTATTTAGGAGATAAAAATGGTATAGAAATAATAAAATATATAAAAGGGAATGAAAAATATAGAAATATTAAAGTTATTGTATTTACAGCAATTGCAGAAAAAGAAAAAATAAAAGAATTAATAAAAGCAGGCGCTGATGATTTTATCATAAAACCTTTTGACCCTTATTTTTTAATTGAAAGAATTAATGATATAGTAAGAGCAATATAAATTAAAATTAAAAATGAAAGAAAATATACTTTAATATAAAAATTCCACATAAGATATACATAAGGATTGAAACTTTTTTCCCCTGTCCTATTAATAATTTAATTATAGGGTATGAAATAATTCCAAAAGCTATGCCATCTGCAATATTATAGGTAAGCGGAACACCAAGTATAGTAAGATAAGCAGGTAAAGATTCTGAAAAATCAGAAAAGTCAAGTTTTATAATATTTTTAAGCATCAAAAATCCTACGATTATAAGTGCTGGTGCAATTACAGGATACAAAAAATTGCCTGGTGAAATTTCATATCCGCCACCTATCATTTTAACAAGCGGATAAAAGAAAATTGAGAGTAAAAAGAGTAGACCGGTTATAAAAACTGAAAAACCTGTTCTTGCGCCCTGGGTTACACCAGTATTACTTTCTATATAACTTGATATTGTTGAAGTTCCCAGACTTGCTCCCACGGATGTGCCCAGAGCATCAACAAACAAAATTTTTTCAGCCCCAATTATTTTATTTTCTTTTATAAGTTCTGCCTCTTCTGCGACTGATATTATAGTTCCTATAGTATCAAAAATTTCCATATATAAAAGAATAAAAATTATTATCCAGAAATTAAAATTAAAAATCTGGGAAAAATCAAATTTTAAAAATACAGGTTCAATTGATGGCGGCATACTTACAATACCTTCAAATTTTGAAATGCCGGTTGTTAGAGATATTAAAGCAGTTATCAAAATTCCCCAGAGGATAGCGCCTTTTGCTTTTTTTATTATTAATGCTGCTGTTATAAAAAGACCACATGCAGAGATAACAACAGGTAATGAACGTAAATTACCAATTCCAATCCCTGTTGCAGGATTTGAAGTAATTATTCCAGACCATTTTAATCCAATAAAACTTATAAAAATACCTATTGCAACAGTCATGGCATATTTTAATGATTGGGGGATGGAATCAATAATAAACTGTCTTAATTTAAAAGATGTTAAAAGCAAGAATAAAAGTCCTTCTACCAAAACAGCGGTTAGAGCAACCTGCCATGAAAATTTCATGCCAATAATTATGGTAAAAACAAAGAAAAAATTCTCGCCCATTAAAGGAGCGCCAGCAATAGGAAAATTGGCTAAAAATGCCATTAAAAAGCATATAATAGCAGCACCAAGGCAGGTAGCTGTCATTACAGCACCAAAATCCATACCTGCATTTTTTAAAACAGATGGTTCCACAAAAATTATATATGCCATGGTTAAAAAAATTGTAATTCCACCTATTATTTCTGTTTTTAAAGTAGATTTTCTTTCAGAAATTTTGAAAAAATTGGAAATGAAATTTTTCATTTTTTTCTCCTTTTAAAATGATTAAATTGTGATATTATTATATAAAAAAGATTAAGGAAATTAAATGAAAAAATTTTTATATATTTTTATTTTAATATTCATTGCCGGAATTTTATATAGTTATAATCTTATCAACCATGCTGATTATTATTTATATTCATATAAAGAAAATGGGAAAGAGAATTTTTTTCCATATTTTTTTATAAAACTTAAAGAAAAACATAATATTAAAGTTTTTATATATAAAGATGTAGAAAAAGAAGTAAATATCAGCCAAAAATCAAAAAAAATTTTAAAAGAAATAGAGTCTCAAAACAAAGAAAAAATAATTTTAATTTTTGTTAATTCTCCAGAAAAAAAGGGGAAGATATTATTAAGTGAAGATTTATATGGTATTTTTAATAAAAGGGATGTTGAAATTTTAGAAAATGAAATTTTAAATAAATTCATCGGCAGATGGTATATAGATGAGTTAAATATATATACTAAAATTTCCGGAACTTTTTTTTATATTTTAGAAAAAGATAATTTGGGAAAGACGACAATAGAAAAATTAAAACCAGAAATAATTTTAATAGATAATCTGTTATTTAAAATTGCAACCGTAAAACCATTTTCAGATATTTTAAATCTTTTTTATCTTGAGCCAATTTCTTTTGTTTTTTATTTTCCTTTTGTTACGTATTTTATTTTTGTGAGGATTATTGGATATTATTGGGGATTAAATGGATTTAGAATTATGAATATAATATGGTGTTTGTTTATTATTTTTATAGCAATTTTAATATATAATAAGATGTTTATAATTTTACCAGAATATATGAATATATTTTTAATGTTTTGTGGATTGAGTATCCCGATTTATATTTATTTATATTTTATTTATGCAGAAGAAATTCAATGTGCTTTATATTCATATTTTACCAAGATTACAGGTGGATTTAATGAGAGTATTTTTCAAAAGGATTAATATATTTATTTTATTTATTTTTTTATTTTTATCCTGTGGGGAAAAAGAAAATATTTATTTATTGCCTGCAAAATATAAATTGCCTTCACGAGTTTTAATTCAGGAATTAAAAGTTGAAATAAAAAAGAATAATGAAACAGAGATTTTATATGCAAAATTGTGGTTTAAAAAGAATAAAGTCAGAATTGAAATGAAAAAAAAAGAGAGTGATTTTAAAGAAACAATTATAATTGATGAAAAAAATTTTTATTTAATTGATGAAAATAGCAGGACGGGTTATGTGTGTTCAAAAAATTCAGATTATACGTTGCAATTTTTAAGCGAGATTATTTTAAATACTGGTATAGGTTATACAAAAGAAAAATTAGCAGGATTAGAAAAGGTAAAAGGTAAAGATTGTTTAATTTATCAATATAATATGTATGTCCGGGAACAGGGATTTTTTACACCTGCACTGATAAAAGAATATAGAGACAAATTAAATGATAGAATTGTAAAAATAATATCAGAAATAACCCCATTTTATTCAGATAAAAAAATAATTAAAACACTGGAAGTTATAAAATCAAAGAATAAATTTTATTTATCAGATAAATTATTTAAAAAAAAGCAGGACATAAAAATAATAGAATTGAAAAATTATGAAAAGTAAATATTTTAGATTTCTAAACAACCAAATTTTATTTTAAAAAAATAAAAAATTGCGTTTTTATAATAATAAAAAGATGCTTAATGTAAAACAAATAAATACTTTACAAAATAGTTTTTTTACGATATAATTTAATAAATAACG
>DYJU01000024.1 GCA_020722985.1 Candidatus Methylomirabilis sp. | reverse complement strand
ATATAAACAGGGTAAAGGCAAAGACAGCGATAATAAAATAAATTGTAAAATGAAATTAGTAATAGTTCAGATACCAGAAGTTTTATTTGTAAAAGTGTTGCTACCAGTAAGGAAAACCTGACGGTGTCATTCTCAGGAAGCCGAAAGAAAAGCGTGAAAAAAATAAAGGACGTATGAGCCGAACGAAGCAATCTGGCAGTTAAAAACGGAAGAAAACAATACGAAATAAAAGCAGGATTAGTTGTCCACCCGTTTGTTTCTTAGAAAGACGCTTATGGATGGGCGTTTATACTTTAATTTTTTAGTGCGTTTAGCCTTTTTAATTGTCCGCCATGTTTATTCTTATTTCCGAAATGCTTCATAAAAACACTTGATTTATCTTTAAAATATGTTACACTTGTAACATATAAGTTACAAAGAGGTAGAAGCATGAAATTTCATATATCATTGTTAGATGTATTAAGTTCTAAAGTAAAGTTAAAAATTATAAAGTTTTTACTTACGCATGAAGCTTTTATGAGCGAAAGAGAAATATCTTCTATTTTAAAAGTTTCTCATATGAGTATAAATAGGACCATGAGCGAACTCGCTGATTTAAATTTTGTAAATTTTATTACTATTGGAAAAGCACATATGTGGAAAGTAAATAAAAAAAGCTATGCCTATAAGATATTATCAGAATTAATTAAAAAAGTGTTGGATATTAAAGAACCAATAGAGGACTTAAAGAAGGCGATTTTAAAAGATTTACCTAAGAAATTAATCAAACATGTAGTGTTATTTGGCTCAGTAGCAAAAGGAATTGAAAAGCCAAATAGCGATATAGATATTTTTATTTTAGTTAAGGATAAACAAAGTAAAGAAAAGATTGAATCTTCAATAGAGAAGTTATCAAATGCCTGTTTTGATATGTATGGAAATAGATTAGCCCCATATATTTTAACCGAAAAAGAAATAAAGCAAAAAAAGAATTTAAAGATTATTTCAGAAATTAATAGGGGAATTCAAATTTTTCCAAAAAATAAAGGATAGATTATGACTCCTAAATTTAAAACTAAAGATGTTGCAAAATCATCATATATCAATTTTTTTAAGAAAGCCGAAGAGTGTTTGCATGCAGCAAAGAATTCATTTATTGCTCAAGAATGGAATGCTGCCACTATCAATGCCATTCACTCTTGTATTACTGCGTGTGATACTATGTGCGTTTATTTTTTAGGTAAACGCCATACAGGAGAAAATCATAATGATGCCGTAAGTCTTTTTAAAACAATTAAAGCAGGCGATGAAGAGATAAATACAAATGCAAACAGAATTTTAAGAATTCTACGTATCAAAAATATGGCTGAATATGAAGAAAGATTGGTTAATAAATCTGAAGCTGAAAAAGTTCTAAAGGACTGTGAAAGATTTCTTGAATATGTTAAGAGACAAATACCATAGTAAATGGTAGCGAAATGAAATGGCAATTTATACAAAAGTGCGCATAGACAACCAGACAGAAGTTGAGTTTAACTCACGCGAAATGTAAGAAATATAAATTAAAATTTTTCATCATAAATTAGTAACAGTTCAGATACCAGAAGTTTTATTTGTAAAAGTGTTGCTACCAGTAAGGAAAACCTGACGGTGTCATTCTCAGGAAGCCGAAAGAAAAGCGTGAAAAAAATAAAGGACGTATGAGCCGAACGAAGCAATCTGGCAGTTAAAAACGGAAGAAAACAATACGAAATAAAAGCAGGATTAGTTGTCCACCCGTTTGTTTCTTAGAAAGACGCTTATGGATGGGCGTTTATACTTTAATTTTTTAGTGCGTTTAGCCTTTTTAATTGTCCGCCATGTTTATTCTTATTTCCGATAACAAAAAATCCTTGAATATTTTATTATATTTTGTTAAATTAAAATAACCTTATGGCGGCGTAGCTCAGTTGGCTAGAGCGTACGGTTCATACCCGTGTGGTCAAGGGTTCGACTCCCTTCGCCGCTACCAGTTCCGGGAATAAAATTCAAGGAGTAAAATGGATTTATTTTTAAAGTTAAAAAGTGAATTTGAAAAAAACTTACAAAAAAACGATAAGATTCTTGCCTGTGTGTCCGGCGGACCTGATTCAGTAGTTTTAATAGATTTTTTAAATAAATTAAAAGAAGAAAAAAAATTAAAAATTTATATTGCTCATTTCAATCACAAATTAAGGGGGAAAGATAGCGAAAAAGATGCTGATTTTGTAAAGAATTTAGCAATCAAATATGGCAATAAATTTTTATATAAAGAAATGGATATAAAAAAGTTGATTAAATTAAAAAATTCAGGCCCTGAAAAAACGGCACGAGATGAAAGATACAAATTTTTTATAAAAGCAGCTCAAAAAAATAAAATTTTAAAAATCTTTTTGGCTCATAATAAAGATGATAATGTTGAGACGATCCTTTTCAGATTTATAAAAGGTGCTGGAACAGAGGGTTTGACAGGTATCCCGAGGATGAGAAAAATACTCAATGGAGATTTTGGTTTAAAATTAAAAAATACAAATATATACATAATCCGTCCTTTACTTAAAATAAGCAGGAAAGAAATTTTGGAATATATAAAAGAAAATAAGTTAAAATATATGATTGATAAAACAAATAAAGAAAATATTTATGTTAGAAATAAAATAAGAAATAAATTGATTCCGTTTATAGAAAAAGTTTTTAATCCAAATTTTAAAAATACCGTTGTAAATATATCTGACATCTTATCAAATGATAATGATTTTTTAGAAGATTTATGTAAAAATTATGAAAAAAAAATTATTTTAAAAAAATCAGGACTTAAAGTGATAATTTCTTTTAAAAATTATATCAGGTTAAATATTGCAATTAGATTAAGATTAATAAGAAATATATTAAAATTTATGTTTACAAAACATAGAAAAATAACTTACGTATTAATTCAGGATATGGATAGGGCAATTTTAAATAAAAAAAATATTAGTTTGCCTTTTGGTTATAAATGTTATTTTGATAAACGAAAAATAATCATTAAAAAATAACTTTTAAATTATGGAAAAAGTATTACTTATAAAATTAATCCAGGGAAATAAGGATGAGTTTTATTCTGATATAGAAGAAATGAAAGGTCTTATACATACGGCGGGCGGAGAAATTTACGATATTGTTATGCAAAAAAGAAATGAAATAACGCCTTCGTTTTACATAGGTAAAGGTAAAACATACGAGATAGCAGAAAAATATAAAGATAAGATAGACCTTGTAGTAATTGACGCTGACTTAAAACCTATTCAGGTGAGAAATTTAGAAAAAGTTATAAATAAAAGAGTGATAGACAGAACGCAGTTGATTCTTGATATTTTTGCGCAGAGAGCACATACAAAAGAAGGGAAATTGCAGGTAGAATATGCCCAGTTAAATTATTTACTTCCACGCCTTACTGGTCGTGGAGTTGAGTTTTCACAATTAGGTGGAGGAATTGGAACGCGTGGACCAGGAGAGACAAAATTAGAAACAGATAGAAGAAAAATAAAGCATCGTATTCAGAAAATAAAAAAAGAATTAGAAAAGGTAAAAAACATACGTGAATTACAAAGGGGAAAAAGGAAAAATATTCCAGTTCCTTTAATAGCGCTTGTTGGCTATACAAATGCTGGAAAGACTATGCTTTTAAATACATTAACCAATGCAGGAATGTTAAGTGAAGATAAATTATTTGCAACACTTGACCCAAAAATAAAACAATATAAATTGCCTGATGGCTATAGAGTGCTTTTCAGTGATACTGTTGGTTTTATAAAAAATTTACCAACAACTTTAATAGCTGCATTCAGAGCAACACTGGAAGAAGTAAGGGAAGCAGATATAATTTTACATATCATAGATATTAATAATCCTGATTATTTAAAACAAAAAGAGGTTGTATATCAGGTGTTAAAAGAAATTGATGCTTATGAAAATAAAAAAATTATAGAAGTTTATAATAAAATTGATCTTTTATCTGATGATGCAAAAAAAATATTAAATAGTAGTTTGCCTGGTTTTCATATCTCTGCAAAAACAAAAGAAGGATTGGATGAACTAATCTCATATATTCAGAGTTTAATAGAAAAAGAATTTATTGAAAAAATTATAAAAATACCTTATGATAAAAAGAACCTTATTAGTATATTTTTTGAAGAAGCGGTTGTTGAAAAAATAGAAGAAAAAGAAAAATATTTAAATTTAAAAGTTAAATGTTTAAAAAAAACTTATGAAAAATTTATGAATTATTTAAAGAATTAAAGGAGCAAAGATGGAAAGCAAATTTAGAGTTGGAGTCGTGGGAACTGGCAGTTTAGGGCAGCATCATGCGAGAATTTATGCTTCACTTAATGAAACTAAATTAACCTGTGTCGCTGATATTTCTCCACAGGCAAAACAAATTGCTGATAAATACGGTGCTGAGTTTTTTACGGACTATAAAAAAATCATTGATAAAGTAGATGCAGTTAGCATTGCTGTTCCTACAATTTTACATCATAAAGTGGCTAAATTTTTCCTTGAAAATGATAAGCATGTTTTGCTTGAAAAACCAATGACAGCAACAATTCAGGAAGCAAAAGAACTTTTAAAGATTCATTCAAAGCATAAGCATCTTATTTTTCAAATAGGGCATATAGAAAGGTTTAATGTTGCAATTCAGAAATTGCAGGAATTGAGGAAAACCCCGATATTTATAGAAGCATCGCGCCTCGGACCATTTACGGCAAGAAGTATTGATGTGAGCGTGATTTTAGATCTTATGATACATGATATTGACATTATTCTTCAACTCGTTGATTCTAAAATAAAAAGAATAGATGCAATCGGTGTTCCTATTTTAACTGATTCAATTGATATGGCAAATGTGCGTTTAGAATTTAAAAATGGGACAGTTGCTTTAGTAACCGCGAGCAGAGTTAGTCCAAAAAAAATAAGAAAAATACGAGTGTTTGAAAAAAATGCATATATGTCAATTGATTATATAAGGCAGAATATAAAAGTTTATAAGATTAAAGAAAATTTACCAAAGGATAAAAAGGTAACATGGAATGATATGATGGAATTTGAAGTGTTGCCGATGGGAAAAGAAGAGCAGTTAAAAAGTGAAATAAAATCTTTTATTAACAGTATTATATATGGTGTAATTCCTGAGGTAACGCCGCAACAGGCATTTAGAGCATTGCAGATTGTTTTAGAAATAGAAAACCAGATAAAGAAAAAAAATTTTTTATTGAAATGAAAAATCAGAAAAAAATTTTAATTTCTGCTGGTGAAGCGTCAGGCGATTTTTATGCAGCAAATTTGAGCAGGGAATTAATAAAAAAAACAAAAGGGGATATTAACATAATCGGGTTTGGCGGTAATATGATGAAATCCGCAGGCGTGGATGTAAGGATTAATCTTTTAAAATATGCAATTGTGGGCTTTACAGAAGTATTTTTAAAAATTTTTGCAATTTTATTTGTTTATTTAAAAGCAATATCAATACTAAAAAAAGAAAACCCAGATATACTTATTGTAATAGATTATCCAGGTTTTCATCTTAAATTAATAAAAAAAGCAAAAGAGATAGGAATAGATAAGGTTATTTATTACATAACTCCGCAGGTATGGGCATGGAAATATGAACGTATTTATAAAATAAAAAAATATGTGGATTTAGCAATAGTTATTTTGCCATTTGAAAAAAAAATATTTGAAAAAGAAAATATAAAAGTTAAATATTTTGGGCATCCGCTTTCAGAATATTTATTAGAAACTAAAACTAAAAAAAAGTTAATTAAAGATGGTAAAAATATAACGATAGGAATTTTTCCTGGCAGTAGAGAAAATGAGATAAAAAAAATTTTTCCGATTATTTTAAAATCTGCACTTTTAATTTCTCAAAAAATTAATAATGTAAAATTTATTATTTTTAAGTCACACACTATAGATGTAAAAACCATATTAAAATATTTTAAAAAAAATGAAAATTTGAATATAGTAATAACCGATGGAAAAGAAAAAATAAATTATCAACTTGATTGCGCTATAGCAAAATCCGGAACAATAACACTTGAATTAGCATTGCTTAAAATTCCACATCTGATAGTTTACAAATCATCTTTTTTCAGTTATTTTTTAGCAAAAAAAATGGCAAAAGTTCGTTTTATAGGTCTTCCTAATTTAATTTCTGAAAGAATGATAGTAAAAGAATTTGTCCAGTCCGACCTTACTTCGAAGAATATATCTGAAGAAATATACAGGATTATAAAAGATAGAAAGTATAAAAAACAGATGATTAAAAATTTTTGTATTTTAAAAAAATTACTTTATAAAAAAAACATAACGGTTAAAATTGCTGATATAATATTAAAGGAAATTCATAAATGATTTTCATATATAACTTCTTTTTATATCTGATAGGTATAATCTTTTTCCCATTAATACTTGTAATTTTATTAATAAATAAAAAATGGCAAATTGATGTGAGTGAAAGATTGGGAATTATACCAAAAGATATAAAAGAAAGTGCAAGAAATAAAAAAATTTTATGGTTTCATGCTGCATCAGTTGGAGAGGTTCAGGCACTCGCTCCAGTTGTGAGAGAATTAAAAAAATTATCACAGGAAAAAGAAATAATCATTACCACGACCAGTATAAATGGAAAAAACAGGATAAAGAAAGAATTGGGAGATATAGTTTTCTATACTGCTTTATTGCCACTGGATTTTGATTTTGCTGTAAAAAGGTTTATAAATAGTTTTAATATTGAATTGTTTATTATTATGGAAACTGAAATATGGCCCAATTTAATTAATTATGCTAATAAAAAAAATATACCTGTAACTTTAATCAACGGAAGAATATCTGATAAAACTTTTAAATTTTATTATATGACCCGTTTTTTTATTGCCGGAATTTTAAATAAAATTTTTTTTGTTATTGTTCAGAATGAAAAAATGAAAAAAAGATTTATAAAAATGGGGGTAAATGAAAAAAAAATAATGATTATATATAATGTGAAATATTCTTTTGAATTAAAAGTTAAGGAAGATTATAAAATGATAAATAAAAATAGAAAATTATTTATTGTTGCTGGCAGTATAAGGGAAAAAGAAGAAGATTTTGTATTGAATGTTTTAAATATACTAAAAAAAGAAAATATAGTTTTTTTTATTGCTCCACGACATTTAGAAAGGGTGGGTTTTATAATAAAATTATTAGAAAAATATAAATTTAGTTTTCAAAAATATAGTTTAATAAAAGATTTTAGTGATATAATAAAATATGAATTGATACTTGTAGATACCATGGGCGATCTGATGAAACTTTATTCAATAGGAGATATAGCGATTGTAGGTGGAGGTTTTGAAAAATTAGGTGGTCATAATCCTCTGGAACCTGCTTTTTTTGCTTTGCCTGTAATTACAGGTAAATTTATGTATAATTTTGAAGATACAACTGAAAAAATGATAAAACAGGGCGGAACTTTTCAAGTAGAAACAACACAGAATTTATATGATATATTAAATAAGTTAATTGAAAATGAAAATTTAAGAAAAGAAGCTGGTAAAAAAAATAAAGAGATTATTGAAAAAATGCAAGGAACCGCAGAAACAACTGCTGTTATTTTAAATGAAATTTTACTGGAAAAAAGCGGGAGTAAAAATGTTTGAAAATATATGGTGGGAGACAGTAACAGTAAAAAAGAAAAAATTTAAACATATAATAATAATGTTTATTTTAAAAATAATTTCACTTTTTTATTTTATAGGACTTGAAATAAAAAAATTATTATATAAAGTAAATATTTTAAAATCTGTAAGATTTAATACTAAAATAGTTTCTATAGGCAATCTAACGGTTGGCGGCACAGGAAAAACTCCTTTTTGTGAAGAACTGACAAAAAGATTAATTAAATATGGGAAAGATGTATTAATAGTTGCAAAGGGATATAAAAGAAAAAAAATGAATAATATTGATGTGGTTTCAGATGGGGTTAATATACTTCTTTCTTCTAAAAATGCAGGTGATGAAGCTTTTATGATAGCAAGGAATATTCCAAAAGCAAAAGTAATTGTAAGTTCGGATAAGATAAAAGGTATCAGATATGGCATAGAAAAATTTAAACCCGATATTGTTATTTTAGATGATGGCTTTCAGAAAAGGTATGATATACCTGATGCAGATCACATTTTACTTATTGATGCGACTAACCCTTTTGGCTTCAAAAGAATTTTTCCGGCGGGAATGTTGAGGGAAGGGATTTCGTCGTTAAAAGAAGCAGATGTAATAGTGATAACAAATGTAAATCTTATTGATGATTCACGAAAGATTGAAAATATACAGAAAGTAATTTTATCTAAAAATAAAAATGCAAAAATTTTTGAAAGCGAATATTATACAAAATATTTTTATAATATATTAAATAAAGAAGAAAGATACAACCCTGATTCTATAAGAAATAAAAGGGTAATTGCTTTTTCCAGTATAGGAAATCCACTTGCTTTTGAAAAAATGTTAAAAAAAATGGGCGTAAAAGTAGCAGTTAGTTTGAGATTCAAAGACCATCATGATTATAAAGAAAAAGAAATATCTGCAATTTTTAAATTAAGTGAAAATATTTCCACTCAATATATAATAACTACTGAAAAAGATGAGGTTAAATTAAATAAAAAATTCATAAAAAAATCAATTTTTATTTTAAAAATAGGTATGCTTATAAAAAATATAAAAGAACTGGAAAAAAAGATAAGGATTGTTGTATGAAAGTTCTTTTAATAAGGTTCAGTTCTGTCGGGGATATCCTGCTTTTAAATGACGCAATAAAATTTTTAAAAGCTCAGGGTAAAAATACAGAAATATTCCTGTTAACAAAATATATTTATAAAGATATTGCAGATATATTTGGAATAAATTGTATAACTTTAAAAAAAAGTAATGGCTTTTTTGATACAATAAAAAATTTAAAAAAATTGGTTGATCATATAAATGAAAAAAAGATAGATGCGATTTTTGATTTTCAAAATAATATAAAATCAAGATTGATTTTATTTTGGGTAAAAGTAAATAATAAATTTGTTTTTAATAAAAAAACAATTAAACGCAGATTTATGGTTTTATTTAAATGGTTTTTAAATGAAAAAGAATCAATAGCCGAAAGATATTTAAAATTAGTTGCTTATGCTTTTAAATGCCATAAAGAAAATATTCAAATAGATAAAAAATCTATAAATAACAAAAAAATAAAAACTATCGTTATCCATCCAGGCGCAAAATGGAAATTAAAGAGATGGCCGTATTACTCAGAATTAATACGATTATTAAGAAATTTAAAGGATATAAAAGTTATATTGATCGGTTTAAAAGAAGAAGTTGAAAAAAAAGATGATTTGTTATATATTAAAGGAAGGAATATAATAAACAGAATCGGGCAAACGGATTTAAAAGATCTTTATAAAATAATACAGAAAAGCGATTTTTTTATTGGAAATGATACAATGGTTTCGCATATGGCGGCAATTAGTAATGTTCCTGGTATTGTTTTAATGGGACCTACTGTCAAATCTTTTGGTTTTATTTCAGAAAAAAAATTTTTTGTTATTGAAAAAGATATTGTGTGTAGACCATGCCATTTACATGGTGGTAATAATTGTCCGATTGAAACTTTTAATTGTATGAAAGATATTTCACCAGAATATGTTTATAAATATTTTTTTAAAATATTAAAAAAGAGGTTTTGAATTTTGTTTGGAATAAGAAAAAATATAATAAATGCAAAGCAGATAAATCTAAAAATAATAAATTCCGTTCTTGTTTTCGCTCCTTTGAATGTTGTTGATTTTATTTTATCAACACCTGCTCTTTCTGCCTTAAAAAATTCGTTGCCGCCAGAAGGTAAATTGATTGTCCTTACTTCTTCTGAAACTTTAAAATTTGCATTAAACTGCAGCCGCATTGATAAGGTTTTATTAATAAAAACAGGAAATATACTTGAGATTATAAAGACATTATTTTATATAACTTTTAAAAGAATAGATATTTTTATTAACTTTGAGAATAATAATTTTTTAAATAATATTATTGTTTTTACTGTAAATGCAAAAATAAAACTTGCTTATTATAAAGGTCTGGAATCAAAATTATTTAATCTGATATATAATTTAAAATTGCATACGATAGATACTCCACAGCATAAAATAGTAAAATACTTAAATCTTGTAAGATTCATTGGCGCAAATTCCTATGATTTTATGCCAAAAATAAAAATACCAGAAAAAGATAAAGAATATGCTCTGGAATTTTTAAAAAAACATAATATAACAGCAAGTGATGTTATTATTGGTATTCATCCAACTTTAAAAGATGAGAAAAAAAGATGGACATTAAATAAATATGAGCAACTTGTTAAAAATTTAATTGATAAATATAAAGCAAAGATACTGGTTTTTTATAAACAGGATGAAAAGTCTTTATTTAATGAATTTATGCATATTATTAAAAATCAGGCTATTGCGGTTGATACAAATGATTATTTTAAGATGGCCGCAATTGTAAGGTTTTGTAACTGTTTTATTTGCAACGAGTCAGATTTTATGCATATTTTTTCTCCATTTACAAATTTAGTTGTTATATGGGGTGAAACCGATACAGAAACAAATAAACCAGCAGGTATCAATCATGAAATTTTAAAGACTGAAGATGGACTGGCTAATTCAGTTCCGATAAGCAGGGTGCTTTTGCATATAAAAAGATTTATTGGCTGATATATGAAAATTTCTGCTGTGATTGCGACTTTTAATGAAGAAAAAAATATTAAAAGATGCTTGAATAGTCTTGATTTTGTAAATGAAATAATAATCATTGATTCTAAAAGTAGTGATAATACTTTAAAAATAGCAGAGAGTTTTACAAAAAAAATATTTATAAAAGAATTTACCGGATTTTCTAAAATAAAACAATCAGGTATTGATAAAGCAAAAGGAGAATGGATTTTTATAGTTGATGCTGATGAAGAGGTATCTGCGGAATTAAAAAACAAAATAAAAAAAATTATTAATGACAAAAAATCTTTGGATGGTTATTATATAAAACGTGAAACTTATTTTTTGGGTAAAAAAATAAAATATTGCGGTTGGGGAAAAGATTTTCAACTAAGATTATTTAAAAAAGCAAAGGGCGCTTATGATGGCAAAATTGTTCACGAGTCAATAAAAGTAAAAGGTAAAATTGGTTATATAAAAGAGCCACTTTATCATTATTCTTATCCTGATAGCAAAATATATTTTGAAAAAATGAATAAATATACTTCGTTGCAGGCAAAGGAAAGCAAAAAAGGTTTTTTATTTTTAAAATTAATTTTTAATCCTTTTTTTAAATTTTTTAAAATGTATTTTTTAAGACTTGGATTTTTAGATGGGATACATGGCTTTATACTTTCTTTATATAGTAGTTTTTCAGAATTTGTAAAATTCGCAAAGATGATTGAAAACAATGAACCTAATTATGGTCTTGTTATCCGCACACCGAACTGGATAGGAGATGCTGCTATCTCAACCGCTTTTTTAAAAGAAGCAAAACGTGTTTTTAAAAAATTGTATGTCCTTGCTGATAAAAAAGTAAGTTCAATTTTTGAAAATAATTCTTTTATTGATGAATTAATTGTATTTGATAAAAAAAATCTATTTGAAAATATCAAAGTAATATATAAAATGCGAAGATATAAAATAAAAATAGGGGTTACTTTAACTCCTTCTTTTTCGTCTTCTTTGATTTTTTTCCTTGCGGGTATAAAAAAAAGAGCTGGATTTTCAAAAGATGGATTTTTACTTAATTTTAAATTTAATGCAGATAAAAAACACAGAGAACATATCATTGAAGAGTATAAGAAAATATTTTATCTGGTTTCATATGAATTTGATTTTAAAAACAATAAACAGGAAATTTTTCTTAATTTAAAACAGGAAAAAGAAATATTATCAAAATTTAATTTTGATAAAAAATTTTTTAAAATTATAATTTCACCATTTGTTCAATATGGACCTGCTAAAATGTGGGATATTAAAAATGTTGAGATTTTAATTAAAAGTTTAATAAAAAGATTTAAAAAAGTTAAAATTTATATTATAGGAACAGAAGAAGATAAGAAATATAAAATTTTAAATGATAATATAATAGATTTGAGGGGGCAAACATCTTTGAAAGAAATAATTTATCTTATTAAAAATACCAATTTTTTTATTGGAAATGATTCGGGGATAATGCATATTGCAGATGCTTTTAATATACCTTCTATAATAATTTTTGGTTCAACATCACCTTTATGGACAGGACCTGTTTCTCAAAATCTTAAAATAATAAAGTCAAATGTTAATTGTTCACCCTGCTTTCAAAAAGAATGTAAATATAAAACTTATGAATGCTTAAAAATAATAACTGTTGAAAGGGTGTTAAAAGAAGCAATTGAGATGATAAAAAAAATTTAATTTTTTTATTTGCGACTATTATTTTAATCCTGCTGGCTATTATTGTTAGAATATGATAGCGTAATGGTGGCGACCAAATGTAAGCCGATAGTTCAGCCATTAGGAGCATTCTTGTAAAAGTTCAGCCACCAGAAGTCCAATTATAAAATTGTGATTATTAGTCAGGAAGCACCTGACGGTGTCATTTTTAGGGAACCAAAAGGTAATATTTCAGCCATTAGAAGTCCACTTGTAAAAGTGTAACTACTAGAAAGAAAGTATCTGATTTTGTCATTGCGAGGAAGCCGAAAGAAAATTGTAGAAAAAAAATAAGGGCGTATGAGCCGAACGAAGCAATCTGGCAGTTAAAAGCGGAAGAAGACAAAACTAAAAGGCGATCGGTAATAAAAGCAAGATTGCTTTGTCAGGCTCATTTAATGGGAGAATAGGAGGCAAAAGTTATCATTCGCCTGACTTCGCAATGACAAAGGCTATGGTTATTGCAAGGAGCAAAGCGAAATTGGCATTTTTAGGAAGATGAAAGAAAAACTAAGAAAGAAAAATAAAAGTCGCATGCGCAAGACGAAGCAATCTGGTAGTTGAAAAGCAGCAAGAAAACAAGGCGTGAAGGCAAGCGGTAATAAAAGCAAGATTAGTTGTCCACCCGTATGTTTCTTAGAAAGACGCCCATGGATGGGCGTCTATACCTTAATTTAGCGTGTTTAACCTTTTCAAGTATCCACCATATTTTTTCTTATTCCCATAGGATGAAAATAATTTTCTTGACAATAACATTCATTTATTATATAAACTATTTCAAATATAGAGGCGGATTATGAGCAATCATAAATTACAATTGCTTTTAATTTGTGTTTGCATTAGTAACTCCTTTATATAATTTTTTATTAAGGAGGTAAGAAAGATGAAAAATTTTTTTATTCTATATGTATTTCTTTTTACATTAATTTTGGGGACTGATTCTTTTTCATCCAGTAAAGCGTCTACATTTTTAAGGGATGGCGTCGGTTCAAAGGAAGTAGCAACAGGAAGCGCAAATACAGCATCGGTAGAAGGAGTTAATTCTATTTATTGGAATCCAGCAGGGCTTTTATCAATGGATGCATATTCGTGGAAATTAGGTAGTTTTTATTCAATAGAAACCGAGGATAGATATTATGCTTTTTTAGCAATAGCAACAAGGACGGAAGAATTGGGAAATTTCGGGGCTGGTTTAATAAATCATGGCATTACGAATATAGAATTATTTGATGAGGCTGGATTTAATAAAGGAATAACTTCTGATTCGGAATATATTTTATGTTTTTCTTATGCTAATAAAATAAATTATCAAATAAAATTTGGAGGAACTTTAAAAGCGCATTACCATGACCTTGCCGGCTATAAAGGGTTAGGGTATAGTTTTGATATTGGTTTTATATTACAGCCGTTGCTTGATAAAGAAATTTATTTTGGAATTATGCTTCAGAATTTATTCGGCGAAATTTTCTGGGATGAAAGCAAAGAAGATATTTTATCAATTTATAAATTCGGATTAAGTATTGCATTATTTGAAGATGTTGTAAGATTTAACGTTGATATGGCAAAAGAGGAAAATTTGGAAAATATAATTTTAAAAGGTGGTGTTGAATTTAAAATAATGCAGTATTTCTTTTTACGGGCTGGACTTGATGATAAATATCCTGCTTTAGGTGCAGGTATAAAGCATGAACAGTATCAGGTTGACTATGCATATAACTATAACAAATACGACATAGGGGATTTACATCAAATTTCATTGATTTTAATGTGGTAAAAAAATGAGAAAATATATTTTTGTAATTTTTTTTACTCTGTTTTTTTTCTTACTCTATGGAATTGATAAAAAAATTAATTTAAAAGAAGGGATGTCAAAATTAATAAAATCATCAGATGTCATAAAACTTGAAATTGATAAAAAAGAAATCATCTCGGCAACCATCCTGTCAGATAAAGAAGTAATAATTGAAGGAAAAAAGGCAGGAGAAAGTTTATTGAAAATTTATACAAAATCAGGTGAAGAAAATTATTTTATAGTAGTAAAAAGTAAAAGTAAAAGCGAAAGTATGATACAGATAGATGTCCAGATGCTTGAGATAATAAATTCAAATGGTGGTGATTTTGGCATAAACTGGTCTATGCTTCTTAAAGGAACAGAGAATAAGGATATGCCGGTATCACCTTTAAATTTAAAAGAACAGGAACCTTCTTTGCTTGCTTTTGGTAAATTTGAAAGGGGAGCAATAAATGCGATGCTTGATTTTCTTGTTAAAAATAATTATGCTAAATTACTGGCAAAACCAAAACTTTTAGCCTGCAATGGACAAAAAGCAGAATTTTTATCAGGTGGGGAAGTTCCCGTAGTATTAACAGATACTCAGGGTAAAATTTCTGTTGATTGGAAAAGATATGGTATTAATCTTGAAATAAAATCTGAAGTTTTAAAAAATAATAATATAAAATCAGAATTAAAGGCAGAGGTAAGTAATCTTGATTATGCAAATGCTGTAAAAATAGGTCTGTCAGGTGGCGTTATGCCTGCTATAAAAACACGCTGGGCTAAAACAACAATAATACTTGACAATGATGAAACAATAATAATTGCAGGGCTTATACAGGATGAAGAAGCAAAAGTTGTTTATGGTGTTCCTGTTTTATCGGCAATTCCGCTTATAGGAGAACTCTTTAAATCAACAGGGATAGAAAATAAAAAAACAGAACTTGTCATTTTTGTAACACCTAAAATTATAGGTGAGCAAGAGATATAAATGGCACGTATAATTTCTTTAATAAATTTAAGAAATGGTTGTGGTAAAACAACAACTGGTTTGAATCTTTCGTATATTTTATTTAAGGATTTCGGGAAAAAAGTATGTTTTATGGAAGTAAACGAAAATCAAATTTATGATACCGAATTTTATTTGAGTTTAAATAAGAGTTATTTTTATGATGAACAGAAAGATATAAAGGATTATTTGATAGAAAATGAAGGGCTTGCATTAATTCAGGTTGATAAAATTACAGAAAGTTTAATAAAAAAAATTTATGAAAATTTTGATTTTTTAATAATAGATTTTTCCGAAAAGATAGATATACCTGTTTTAAACAATAGCGAAAAGATAATTCTACCATCACAACTTTTACCTGCGTATTCAAAAACAGCTCAGAAAATGATACAGATTTTAATAGAAAACGATATACCGATAAGCAGGCTTAATATTATAATTAATAAAAGTAAAAATAATTTAATGCGTATAGAAGATATACAGGATATTTTTCCACAGATTAAAACAACAGGGATTTTACCATTTAAAAAAGAAATAGAAGAATATTCTGAAAAAGGAGAAGTTTTTTGTTTAAAAAATAAAAAGGATATTTTTACTATAATTTTAAAAAAATATATAGAAGATATCATAAATGAAAGTGACCAAATTAAATTTATGAGTTTTGATAAAATTTTAGAAAAAGAAAGAAAACAGGATAAAAAAGCATATGATGAAAATGATGATTTAAGAGAAATAAAAATAAAAATAAAAAAAGAATTATTTGAAAATATAAATATAAAGGAAATGGAACTTAATGCACTTTCCAATCCGGAAAAAAGAGATAAAATTTTTGATGATATTAATTATAAAATAAGGGTTCTGGTGGATGAGAAAAAAATTAATTTTTTAAATATAAATGAAAAAGAAATTTTAATAAAAGATATATTTAATGAAGTTGTAGGTTTGGGTGCTATAGAAGATTTACTTAAAAATCCCGAAGTTAGCGAAATCATGGTTAATGGATATAAAAATATCTATATTGAAAAAAAGGGAAAAATAATAAAAGTTAATAAAAGATACTCTGATGATGCATCTGTATTAAAGGCAATAGAAAGAATAGTGATACCACTCGGGAGAAGGATAGACGAGAGCATGCCTTATGTTGATGCAAGATTATCTGACGGGTCAAGGGTAAATGCCATCATCCCGCCACTTGCAATTGATGGTCCAGCTCTTACCATACGTAAATTTTCTAATAAAAAATTATCAGCAGATGACCTCATTAATTTTGGAAGTATAACAAAAGAAGCTGTTGATTATTTAAAAGAAGCAATTATTAAGAAAAAAAATATTTTAATATCAGGAGGAACAGGTTCAGGTAAAACAACTTTACTTAATATACTTTCTTCTTTTATACCCGAAGATGAGAGGATAGTTACAATAGAAGATTCAGCAGAACTTAAACTTTTGCAGGAACATGTTGTGAGGTTAGAAGCAAGACCTGCAAATATAGAAGGGAAAGGCGAAATAACAATAAGAGATTTAGTAAAAAATGCTTTAAGGATGAGACCTGACAGAATAATAGTAGGAGAGTGTCGCAGCGGAGAAACCCTTGATATGTTGCAGGCAATGAATACAGGGCATGAAGGTTCAATGACAACGGTGCATGCTAATTCCCCGCGTGATGCGCTAAGTAGAATAGAAACTATGGTTTTAATGGCAGGAGTTGAATTGCCTTTAAAAGCAATAAGAGAACAAATTAAGGGAGCGATAGATATAATAATTCAGCAATCGCGTTTAAAAGATGGGAGTAGAAAAGTAACTTTTATTTCAGAAATAACAGGTATGGATGGAGATGTGATTTTAATGCATAATATTTTTGAATTTGTTGAAATTAGTATAGGTAATGAAGAAAAGATAGAGGGCGAATTAAGAAGAGTGGATAGGATTTAAATATTTGTTGGATAAAAAAATTTATTCTGCTTGATTGTTGAGTCATTAATAAGTCACTTGTAAAAGTGTGGCTATTAGTAGGGAAACACCTGGCGGTGTCAGTGCGACGAAGCCGAAAGGAAAGTATAAAAAGAATATGAACCGAATGAAGCAATCTGGCAGTTAAAAACGGAAGAAGGCAAGACTAAAAGGCGATCGGTAGTAAAAGCAAGATTGCTTTGTCAGGCTCATTTTGCGTGGCAGTAGAGGGCAAAGGTTAACGTTCGCCTGACTTCGCAATGGCAGAAAAAAATTATTTTTGGACAAATTTTGTTCTACCAGTTGCTAAACTATTGCGACTAATATTTTCACACAATTCTTAACAGTATCACTATTACTTTATGATTCAAAATTAAAATTTTACCTGATTTCTTATACAAATCAGAAAAATTTTTTTATTCTTAAAAAAATTGACAAATTAATAAAATATGGTATTATTATTAAAATATTTTTACAGGAGGTTTTATTATGAAAATAAAATATTTATTTTTAGCAGGGTTATTAATTTGGTTATTTATAAGCTGCGCTACAACAGTAAGTCACTATGAACTTGGTATGGAATATTATACGCGGGGTAAACTTGATGATGCAATAGAAGAATTCCAGGCATCAATTTCTTTAAACCCATCAGATCCAGTTGTTCATAAAGCATTGGGTGATGCATTCGCAGACAAAGGATTGATGTTAGAAGCAATAGCCGAATGGGAAGTTGCTTATAAATTGCATCCGAATTTTGAGACAGTTAAAGGAAAATTAGAAGCAGCTTATGTTGCAATGGGTAAAGAGGAATATGATAAGGGGAAAGTGGACGATGCAATAGAATTATGGAGAAGGGCAATTGGTATTAATACAAATAATGTTGAAGCTCATAAAAGATTAGGATTGGCTTATCTTGCAAACGGCATGGAAGATAATGCGATACCAGAACTTGAATTTGTCATTGAAAAAAATACAACAGATGATCTTGTTTATACAAAACTGGGAATGGCATATTTTAAAAAAGGGAAACTTGACCTTGCTGCTAAAACATTTGAAGTATTAACCAGATTAAAACCCACTGATGCTATGGCTTATAATAACCTTGGCAGTATATATATAAAAATGCAAAAATACGATGATGCCATATTAGTTTTGAAACAGGCAATAAAACTTTCACCTGATAAAGCGACCATTTACAACAATTTAGGCAATGCCTATTTCAGCAAAAAAGATTATAAATCAGCAAGAGAACAATGGGCGAAAGTTCTTGAATTAAATCCTCTTGATAAAACAGCCAAAGAGAACCTTAAAGTTTTACAGGATATGGGCGAATAAATAAAATCATTTAAATTTTAATATAATAGCTAATTTAATAGGATAAATGATGAAAAATATAGTTGAAAATTTTTTGCGATTTTTAATTTTATTATCTTTAGTCTTAATAACATATATTTTTTTTAAAACAGATAAAGATTGGTTAGTCCCATTTTTATTTTCATATAATTTTATACTAATAGGGATTTTTGTTTTATTTGGCGATATTTTAACAGTTGTTATTTTTGTATTTATCTTAGTTGTGAATATAATTTCATATATAAAAGCATTATCTTTACAGGTTCAGATTTTACCATTTTTCGTAGAAACAATCATTACCATTGCAGTATATATTTTGATTAAAAAAGTAAATAAAACAAACACTTATTATATTTTCCAGATTACAGATGATCTTAAAATTCTTGAAGGAGAATATAGTAATTTTTTATTGGAAGAAAAGAGATTAGTTGAAGCAATAGAATCAAATAAAAATAAACTTGAAAAATATAAAAAATTACTTGAAATTCATAATAACATTAAAAATTTAAATATTTTTAGTGAAAAAATAAGATATATTTTACGAAATATAATATTTGTTTTTCATAAAGAAAGAAAAATTTCATTATTTTTATTACAACAGGATAGATTTCTAAAAGTTGAAGCAGATAGGGATGAAGATATTTTTTATGGTGAAAAAGACCAGGAATCACTTGACTTGAAAAGTTTTGATGAATGGGTTGTTCATAATAAAAAGAGTTTGATAATTGCAGATATAAAAAAAGAAATAAGATTTAAAGCAGATGATGGAGAAAAAATAAGGTCTTTAATAAGCGTTCCCATAATTTCCAATAATAAAACTCTTGGAATAATAAGAATCACATCTGAAACCCCGGGAAGTTTTTCACAGGAAGATTTAAGATTTTTAGATTTAATAACTAATATGTTCAGAAAAGTACTTGAAAAGGAGAATTATGTATAATAAAAAATTAATTTATATAATTGCGATTATAATAATGGTTTTTTCTTTTTTAGTAACCCTTTTTGTGCCAGAAAAAGATTTTTTTCATATATTTTATCATCTATTTTTAATTTCAATTATAATTTTATCTTTGTTTATTTCAATGAAAACAATATTTAATATAATTATGATTTTTTCGGCGTTTATCTGGGCTTTAACCTTTTTTGATATTTTGACAATGACCCAACAATTACTTTTAGAAACTCTAGTAATCATTTTTTCCGGGATTTTACTTGGATGGTATGAAGTAAAATTTAAATATGAAAAAAATGAGATGGAATTAATAATGTCTTATAAACGCAAGGAAAATAATAATTTACAACAGAAGATAAATGAAGAAAATTCAGAAAATGAAGCATTGCTGAATGAAATAAAAGAATATAGAAAGAAATTAATTGAGTAATCAAACAAAATGGCAACAGGGAAATTATGTGTTATAGCCACTTCCATCGGTAATTTAAAAGATATTACAATTAGAGCAATTGAAGAATTAAAAAATTCAGAGATAATACTGGCAGAAGACACCAGAGTCACGCAAAAGTTACTTAATCATTATAATATAAAATCAAAATTAATTTCTTATCATAAGTTTAACGAAAATAATAGAGTAAAAGAAATTATCAACGAGATAAAAAACGGGAAAATAATATCTTTAGTGTCTGATGCCGGAACACCATTATTTTCAGATCCGGGATATATTTTAATAAAAAAATGCATAGAAGAAGAGATAAAAATTGATGTTGTACCAGGTCCTTCATCAATACTTTCTGCATTGATAGTTTCAGGTTTCAATCCTGAAAAATTTTATTTTTCAGGATTTTTACCTAAAAAGCAAAATGAAAAAATAAAAGAAATAGTGAATTTAAAAAAATTTAATTGTCCTATTGTCCTATTTGAATCGCCTTTAAGAATAAAAGAAACTTTAAAATTAATATTAGAAAAAGCAGGTAATTTTGAAGCGGCAGTTGTAAAGGAAATAACCAAAATTTATGAGGAGGTTTTTCGTGGAAAAATAAGCAATCTTATTAATGAAATTCCTGATAATAAATTAAAAGGAGAATTTGTTATAATAATTTTACCTGAAGAGCAAAATTTAAAACCTGTTGATGATAATATAAATGAAAGGATAAAAGAGTTACTTGACCAGGGAATGAAGGTAAAAGAAATAGTGAAAAAGATTGCAAAAGAAACCAATTTTTCCAGAAACGAAATTTATAAAAAAATTATGGAATTAAAAAGGGAGGATTGATAATGGAAACAGTTAGATTAAAAGTGGCTGCTAAGAGCAATCCCAAATCTGTGGCTGGCGCAATAGTAAATTATACAAAAGAGCAAAAAGATATAGAAATCGTTGTAATGGGAGCAGAAGCTGTAAATCAATGTATGAAAGCGATTGCTATTGCAAATGAATATGGAAGCCCGGATGGTTTTGAGTTTTTATGTAAACCAGGATTCACACATTTAGAATTAGAAGGCGATAAAAAAAGTGCTATCGTAATAAAAATAATAGTAAATAAAGCATAATTTATTGAAAAAAATTATTTTTTATACTTTTAGTCTTATTTTATATTATTTATTGTTTAACTTTTATTGGTAAAACATCGTAATAGTTCAAACACCAATAGTAACTTATAAAAGGTAATAGTTCAGCCACAAGGAGTAATTAAAAATTTCGTATATTAAAAAAAACACCTGGCGATGTCATTCTTGGGAAGCCGAAAGATGTGTATAGGAAGAAAAATAAGGACGTATGAGGCTTAAGGAAGCAATCTGGCAGTTGAAAACGGAAGAAAACAAGGAGAGAAGTCATTCGGTTGAAAAGCAAGATTGCTTTGTCAGACGGAAGTTAACGGTGTAATAGAAGATAAAAGGAATTGTTCGGCTGACTTTGCAATGACGATAAAAAATTTATATATGAACCAATTTTGTTCTGTCAGTAGATAAAATATTACAATTAAAAATCAATTGTTATATTTCAAAAATATTATATAATTATGAAAATTATATAATAAGGTAGGCATATGAAAAAATTTTTATTTGCCATTTTATTAATTTGCAATTGTCTCACAATCAATTCATTTGCGCAGAAAAAGATAGTTTCTAATTTTATTAAAATTCTACCTTTTGCAAGGGCAGCCGGTATGGGAGAAGCATTTTGTGCAATTTCTGATGGAACGTATGGGCTTTATTATAACCCCGCTGCACTTTCAACCATTTTAGGTTATGAGATTCATATATCGAATATATACTGGTTACAGGGAATTAATTACTGGTATTTAGGACTTATAAATCCAGATCCAATACTTGACTGGGGAAAAATAGGACTTTCTTTTTCTTATTTTAAAGTTCAGAGATCTTCTTTAATCCCTGATAACAGTATAATAGCATGGAAAGAATTTGATAAATTACCTGAATATCTGGGTAATTATTCAGTTAATTTTGCAAGCGCTATTGATTTTTCAAAAGAATTATCAACCGGTATTAATTTAAAATGGACTTATGATTATACCCAGAAAGTGACTGGTTCTAATTTTTCAATTGATCTTGGTGTAATTTATAAAATAAAATTTGATACAAATAATTTAAAAATTGGATTTGTTCTTTCAAGCAATGGACCAAAATTCAGATTTATAGAGCGTGGTATAAGTTTGCCTGATGCGTTGATAGTTGCAGGCGCTTTTGAATTTAACATTTTTGATAAAAAAACAATTTTTGCAATACAGGCAGAAACAGAAGCACATTATAAATCGCTTTTTAATTCGGGAATAGAATTTTATCTCAATGAATTATTTGCTTTAAGGACTGGCTTTAAAATAGGAGCATATAATACAATTAGTGCAGGCATAGGGTATAAAAATAAAAACATTGAAATAAATTATGCGTATGAAAATTATGAAAAATTTGGATCATGTCATTATCTCTCATTTATTTTAACATGGGGAACCCCTTTTGTTAAATTTAATATTGTTCCGGATATATTTTCGCCTAATTCAGATGGCAAATTTGATAAAATTTATTTAATGCCTGTATTCAGAGATGTTGATTTTATAAAAAATGCAAAAATAAATATATTTAAAGATAAAAAATATATAGGTGAAATTCCAGTGATAGATTGTAAAATAAATAAAATAGAATGGGATGGAAAAGTTAATGGCAAAATTTTAAAAAATGGAGAATATGAACTTTTTGCGGAAGCAGAGTATGTAATAAATGGTTCGTCGGAATCACAAAAAATAAATGTTTTAATTGATACAGAACCACCTGAATTAAGCGTAAAAGGACAACCTAAATATTTAAAACCAGGGCAAAAAGAAGCGTTATTAATACCAGCAACATTTTATTTCAATGCCATTGATAAGGCAGGTATAAGTGAGTGGTCTTTTGAGATAAGGGATAAAAATAATAATATTTTTTTTAATACACGCATGGAAGGCGATCCGCCTTTGGAATTTTTATGGAATGGAGTTGGGAATAATGGAGAATATATAAATACCGGCGAATTTTATTATTATACTTTTTATGCAGAGGACAATGTTGGAAATAAAAATCAGACAAAACCTGAATACCAGATTGTTTTGCTTAAAGAAATAAAATTAACTTTTTTTTCTGATACGATTTTTGAAAAAAACAAAGCAGATGTAAAAATTGAAAGTTTTTCAAAATTAAAACAGATAAAAGATGTTTTAGAAAAATATACAGAATCAGAGATTATTATTATCGGATATGCAGATAGGACAGAATCAGGTAATTATAAAACAGAAGAAGATTTAGCGCTCGCGAGAGCAAATGCAATAAAATTTTTTATAGAAGATATGCTTCAGGTGAAAGATAAAAAAATTATGGTATTTGGTTATGGGAGTAAAGGAAAAGTAGAAAATTTAAAAAGAGAAGAAGAAAAACAAGGACAAAGAAGGGTAGAAGTAATAATAAAAAGCACTGTGTATGAATGAATTTATGGTTTGCAGTTTACAATTTAAGATTTAAAATGGGGATGGTTGCTGTTTAAAAATAAATCCATTTTAATCCCAATTTGTGAAAAGAAAGGGAAGAGAAAATTTCAAAAAAATACCACATGGTTCTATTTTACAAAAAGAAGAAAATATACTGCTGGATGTTGGATAAAAATAATTTGTGATTTTCGGTTAGTAAAACAAATCGTAAAGCAAATATTTTTAATTATCATTTTTTTATTTGAATAAACTTTATATTTTGTTAAAATATAACAAAATTTTAAAAGGATGGTGTGAAATTATGAAAAAGAAAATATTTTTAATTATAATTTTTATCATTGCATTATTTTCAGTTTATAATTATGCAGGTCTTTTTGGAGGAAAAAAAGATAGGGATTATGAAGCATTAAAACCATTGATGGAAGTTTATTCAATAATTCAGGAATCTTATGTTGATACTGAAAAAACCGAACCTAAAGACCTTATAGATGGAGCATTAAAAGGAATGGTTGGTAAATTAGACCCTTTTTCGCAATATCTTGACCCTCAGAGTTATAAGGATATGAGCGAAGATACAAAAGCAGAGTTTGGTGGATTAGGAATAGAAATATCGGTAAAAGATGGTCAATTGATGGTTGTTGCGCCTATAGAAGACACCCCAGCATATAGAGCAGGAATAAAAGCAGGAGATAAAATTATGCAGATAGATGGAGAATCTACAGAAGGTATAGAAATTATGGATGCGGTTCACAAATTAAGGGGAACGCCTGGAACAAAAGTAACAATTACAATTCAGAGAGGGCATGATCCAAACTGGAAGGATTATACCATAACAAGAGATATAATAAAAATAAAAACAGTAAGATATAATTTAGTAGGAGATAATACAGGATATATAAAAATAAATGAATTTATGGGAGATGCAAAAGAAGAAGTTAAAAAAGCAATAAAGTCATTTAAAAAGAAAAAAATAGATAAATTGATAATTGATTTACGTAATAATCCAGGTGGACTTTTAGATCAGGCAGTAAAATGCGCAGACCTTTTCTTACCTAATGGTAAATTGATAGTATATACCGAAGGAAGAAGTAAAGAATCAAGAACAAAATTTAAAGCAGAAGATAATGAAGAATATAACGCAAAAATGGTTATATTGATAAATAAGGGGAGTGCATCTGCATCTGAAATTTTAGCAGGAGCATTGAGGGATAATGACAGAGCAATTTTAATTGGCTCTAAAACCTTTGGAAAAGGGTCTGTTCAGACTATTATTCCACTTTCAGATGGTTCAGCTTTAAGGTTAACTACAGCCCAGTATTTTACACCATCGGGTAAAAAGATACATGGTGTAGGTATTACACCTGATATAGAGTTAGAAGAACCAATTCCTTCGAGTTATTCAGCAGATTTATATAACAAAAATTATTTTGAGGAATTTGCCGATTTTTATTTAAAAAAGCATCCAGAGAGAGAAGGCAAAGAAAAAAAAGATAATAAAACTCAACCAGAAAAAATAACAGATGTAGCAAAAGTTAAAGAAGAAGAAATCAAAGTGTCTGAATCAAATCTTAAAATTTTATTCAGAGAAAGTGAAGATGATAAAATTTTTAATGAATTTAAAAAATGGCTTAATAATGAAAAAAAAGAAGAATTAAAATTACAGGAACTTGCAGCTGATAAGGAAATTTTATTAGGGTGGATAAAGACAGAGATTGCTAAAAAAAGGCAGGGAAGAAGCGCCGCTCGTGAGATTGCAGTTGAAAATGATATCCAGGTTAAAAGAGCTATAAACATATTAAATACATTATCACGATTAATTAAAAATTAAAATGAAAAAAGATAATTTATTTTTAATAATTTTATTATCTATTTTTGCCATTCTTTTAGTTTATTACGCTTTATTTTATTATCCTGAAAAAAAGAAGAAAAAAGAGATAGAAATCTACAAAATAAAACAAAAAATTAAAGAATTGGTAATAAATGATATTCTCAAAAGTCCATTACTTATAAGTTTTGAAAATGAAAATGAACTAAACGCAAAATTACCATTGCGTTATAAAATAGCAGAAATTAATGAGATTTTCAAAAAGAATCTTTCTGATAAAAATATTATTATAGATTTTAAAGAAACCAATACTGAAAAATCCGAAAGTGCAATTTTACAAATTTCATATAAAAATTCTTCTATTTATAAAGTGAGATTTTTAAGGAGTAAAAAACCCAAAATTGCTATAATCATAGATGATTGGGGATATAATAATAAAAATTTAGAATTTTTAAATTTTATCAAACAACCATTTACCGTTGCAGTGTTCCCGGGACATAAATATTCCAGTGAAATTTGCGAAAAAGCACAAAAAAGTAAAAAAGAGATTTTATTACATTTGCCTATGCAACCAAAGAGAAATATGCCACTTGAAAAAAATACTATTAAAAAAAATATGTCTGAAAATGAAATAAAATATATTTTAAATAAAGCATTAAAAGAAACAACAGGTATTATTGGCGTTAATAATCATGAAGGCTCAGCTGCAACAGAGGATAAAAGGATAATGGGAATTTTGATGAAATTATTAAAGGAAAAAAAATTAATTTTTGTGGATAGTAAAACAAGCGATGATACAGTTGGTTTTTTTACGGCAGTTAAAAATAATATACCAGCATCTATAAGAGATGTATTTCTTGATAATAAGAAAGAAAGAAATTATATACTAAAACAGATAAATATTTTAAAGAAAGTTGCAAAAAAGAAAGAGTATGCAGTTGGTATAGGACATTGTAATTTAATGATGCTTAAAACGTTATCAGATGAAATAGATAATATAGAAAAGCAAAATTTTGAATTTGTTTATATAAGTGAAATTTTAAGATAAATAAAAGGTATTTTATGTTAATTTTAGGAATTGAAACATCATGCGATGAAACTTCCGCAGCCATTTTAAAGGGAAAAAAGATATTATCCAATATAATTTTTTCTCAGATTGAAAAACATAAAATATTTGGTGGCGTTGTTCCAGAAATTGCTGCAAGGGAACATTTAAATCAGATACCCTTTGTGGTTGATGAATGTATAAAAGACGCAAATATTAAATTAAATCAGATTGATGGAATTGCAGTGACTTATGGTCCTGGACTTGCCGGTTCTTTAATAGTGGGGTTATCTTATGGTAAAGCAATGGCTTTTGCTTTAAAAAAAAAGTTTATAGGAATAAATCATTTAGAAGCCCATCTTTTAAGTCCATTTATTGAATATGATGATTTTGATTTTCCTTTTATAGGTCTTGTTGTATCAGGCGGACATACAAATGTATATATTGCAGAAGAATTTGGTAAATATAAAATTATAGGTAGCACGCGTGATGATGCTGCAGGAGAAGCATTTGATAAAATTGCTAAATTGCTTGGGTTATCTTATCCTGGCGGACCTTCAATATCAAAAGCAGCAAAGGAAGGAAACCCTAAAAAAATTGTATTTCCACAGGCGCAGATGAAAGATAAAAGTTTTGATTTTTCCTTCAGCGGTATTAAAACATCAGTTCTTTATTTTTTAAAAGAAAATGAAGATAAGATAAAATCAGGAGAAATAACAATTCAGGATATTGCTGCTGCATTTCAAAAGGCAGCAATACGATCAATTGTTAATAAAATAAAAAGGATTTATAAAAAATATAAAATAAAAAATATAGCAATAACCGGCGGGGTAGCGGCGAATGGTTATTTAAAAGAAGAGATAAGTTTATTCGCTAAAGAAAAAAAACTTAATGTTTTTATTCCATCTACCATTTTATGTACGGATAATGGGGCAATGGTTGCTTATGTGGGTTATTTATATATGAAACAAAATAAATTTTCTCAATGGAATTTAGATATAGTTCCGGAACTAAAATTATAAAAAAGGAGGGTTTTGGATGGACAATTTAGAAGTTTTGTTAAAAATTTTTTTAATTGTTATTCTTGCAGGACTTATAGGGATTGACAGGGAATTAAGGCATAAACCAGCAGGAGCAAAAACTCATATTCTTGTTGGATTGGGGTCAACCATTTTTACCCTGGTATCACTTTATATGTATGTATTATATAAAGGGACGTCCCCAGTAGACCCCGGGAGAATAGCTGCTCAGGTAGTAGCAGGCATTGGATTTTTAGGGGCGGGGACAATTATACAATCTGGTGGCTCTGTAATCGGGCTTACAACCGCTGCGAGTCTATGGAGTGTTGCAGGTATAGGCCTTGCGGTTGGTTGTGGTATGTATTATTTAGCAATAGTATCAACTTTAATTATACTATTTGTATTTTTCGTCATTAATAAAATTTCAGATATACTAGAGAATAAAATTTTTGAAATAGAAAAAAAGAATAAAAAAATTAAGAAATGAATGTTCTGAATAAAATAAAAAAATTTCCTTTTGTTTTAGCGCCACTTGCCGGTTATACAAATTACCCTTTCAGATTAATTTGCAGACAATATGGAGCATCACTTGTATTTACAGAAATGGTAAGCATATATACTATTACAAAAAAAAATCTTATTAAAAAAAATTCACATTTTTTTTATTTTTCAAAAAAAGAAAAACCAATAGCACTTCAGCTGTTTGGTAATAACCCGGATTTATTTTATGAAGCAGCAAAAATCGGACAGGAAATGGGATATGATATTATTGATATAAATATGGGATGCCCTGTAAGAAAAGTTGTAAGGACAGGTGCTGGTGCAAATCTTTTAGATAACCTTCAACTTGCAGAAAAAATTGTGAAAAATACTGTGAAAGCAGTTAAGATTCCTGTAAGTATAAAAATAAGAATAGGACCAACAGAGAAAAAAAATGTTTATTTAGATTTTAATAAAATGGCAGAAGACAATGGCGTAAAAATAATTATTTTACATGCCAGGACGCGAACTCAGGGATTTTCAGGTTATGCTGATTGGAAACATATAGAAAATTTGAAAAAAAAATCGCGTTTATTTATTATAGGCAATGGCGATGCAAAGGATAGAAACTCTGCTTTAAAAATGCAAAAAGAGACAGGTTGTGATGCTGTTATGATTGGCAGGGCAGCGATAGGCAATCCTTTTATTTTTAAAGAAATAAAAAATAAAAATTATCATCCTGATTTAAAAGAAAAAATAGAAACAGCATTAAAGCATTTTGAATTATTTTATGATTTTGCAAGAAAAAGAGCAATATTTGAAATGCGTAAGTTTTTTGGAAAATATTTGAGTGATTTTCCTTATGCTGCAAAAATAAGAAAAGAATTGTTTGCTATAGATGATTATGAACAGGTCAAAGATTATTTAAAAGAACTAAGGAAGACAATTATTCTATAAAAATGCAGATTGCAGATTAAAAAACAAAAAACCTGTCAATTTTTAGATATTCAAAGTTTAATGTTCAAATATAAAAAACGTTTGTCATTCTCAGGCAGTTGTAAGAAAAGGGGATAATGGGAAATAAGAATAACAAAAGGATTAACGAAGCAATCTGGCAGTTGAAAACGAAAGATGGCAAGACTAAAAGGCAATCGGGGATAAAAGCAAGATTGCCCTGTCAGGCGAAAGTTAAGGTGTAATAGAAGATAGAGCGAATTATTCGCCTGACTTTTAGAAGGTAAAGACGCCCATCCCTGGGCGTCTACACCCCGTAGAATAGAAGATAAAGGAACTCATTCGTCTAACTTCGTAATGACAGAACAAAAATTTATTTATAGACTAATTTTATTCTATCAGTGGCTAAACTGTTACGTTTTTTGAAAACATCCATTACAGCACAATATCGCATATGAGGGAACGAGTTGAAAAAGAGAAAAGGTTAAAGAAAAGTGCTGATAGAATATTAAGGGTTATAGAAAAGTAGAAACAAGACAAGACCCGGTACCGAGTTTTGCCTCGAAAAACAGGGATGTTAAAAAAAGAGTGTAAGAAAAGGGATTATGAGACACATGGTATACACTTTCCATATACTCCTTATTAATCAT
>DYJU01000120.1 GCA_020722985.1 Candidatus Methylomirabilis sp. | reverse complement strand
TTGAAAAATTTTTACAAGTTATTAATTATTTTGATACGTAGGTTATTAAATATAAAAATAATGCCAGGGATAATGGAGATATTTTTTATTCAAAAAAGAAAATTTGCTTCAATATGCCATTAGATAATATTTTTTATTTTTTCAAAAGACAGATAACTTTATATATAATATTAAAAGCAATGAAAATTAAAGATAGTGATAAAGTATTACATATCAGGATGGTGGAGAATAGAGAGGTGGAAAAAATATTCAGGGACAATAGAAGGAAAAGAGAGAAGGCGGAAGACTGAATGAACCTAAAAAAAGATGCAGTTATTTTTCTGCAATCACAAAAAAGGGAATTCCTATAAGTTATAAGTAAATTTTATATTTTTTATTTACTTCTAAAGTTGAGTTATAAAAATAGATTATATATAGTAAAAATTTTTTTGTTCAAGTTAAGGATTATATATGAGAAAAAAAGTTTTATTAATAGGGGGTTGTGGTTTTATCGGTTCTCATTTTGCAGAAATTTTATTAGATAATGGTTATCAAGTTATAATTTTTGATAAAAGCAATGTAAACAAAAAAAATATTGAGTTATTAAAAGGTAAAATTGATGTAATTGAAGGGGATTTTCTAAATGAAGGTGATATAAAAAAAGCTATAAAAAATATGGATTATATAGTTCATTTGGTATATACCACATTACCTGGTAGTTCTATGGCGAATATCTGTTATGATATTGATACAAATGTTATTGCAAGTATTAGATTGCTAAATTTAATAAAGGAGAATAAACATCAAAAAATAATATTCATTTCTTCTGGTGGAACTGTATATGGAGAACCTATTATTCTTCCTATTACTGAAAGTCATCCAACAAATCCTATATGTTCTTATGGTATAACAAAATTGATTATTGAAAAATATATTCTATTATTTAATCGTGTTGAAAATCTAAATTATTTAATATTGAGAATATCTAATCTTTATGGCAAGAGATATAATGTTACAAATAAACAGGGATTAATTAATGTATGTTTACATAGAATAGCAAATGGACAGGATATCGAAGTTTGGGGTGATGGAAGTATTATAAGGGACTATATATATATTAAAGATGTATCTGAAGCATTTATAAAACTAATAGATAGAGATATAAATAATGAAATATTTAATATTGGGACAGGTATTGGTTATTCAATAAATCAAGTAATTGATATAATTAAAGAGGTAGTTAATCAAAATTTTGTAGTCAGACACATAGATGCAAGACACATAGATGTTAAGAAAAATATTTTGAATATAGATAAAATAAATAAACAAATCAAATGGTTTCCCAAAGTAGATTTAAAAGAAGGTATTAAATTAACTTGGGAATGGGAAAAAAATGAAAAAGAAAGATAGTTTGAAAGTATTAATTTTTTCAAGCTGGTATCCAACAAGTAAAAATAAAATTGGAGGTATTTTTGTTAAAGAACAGGCACTTGCACTTAAAAGAAATAATATTAATGTTAATGTATTTTGTTCTGTAATAAATTTATCATATAAGAATATCATCCCTAAAATATACATAGAAAAAGTTATTGATGATGGTATTGAAACATATTTTTTAAATATAAATTTTTTTAAAATTCCTAATGTACATAACTTGTTATTTTTAATTTTTTCTTACTTTTACTTAAAAAGGTTAATAGCTAAGAATGATTATAATATAATTCATAATTATGTAACATTCCCTTCAGGTTTAATTACATTATTAATAAGTAAAAAATTTAAGATTCCATTTATTATTACTGAAGTAGTTAGTGATTTTAATTTATTTTATAAAAGGAATTTTATACTATATAATGTAGTAAAAAGGGTGATATTAAAATGTAATAGATTAATTACAGTGAGTAGCACATTAGGACATCAGATAATAGAGAATGGAATAATTCCTAAAAAAATGGAAACAATATATACAATTGCTGATGAAAACATATTTTATTATAATAGAAAACTTAAAAGAGGAAACATCGTAAGGATTTTATTTGTTGGATTAATGAGTAAAACAGAACAGAAAGGTATCCATATTTTAATAGAAGCAATAAAATTAATTAATAAAGAATATAATTTAAAAATTAAATTTAAAATAGATATGGTTGGTGATGGGATTATGAAGAAAGTTTATCAAGATAGGATAAAAAAATATAAAATCAGCAAATATTTTAATTTTTATGGTAATAAAACATTAAAAGAAATTGCTATTTTAATGCAAAATTGTGATATATTTATTTTGCCTTCCTTGCATGAGGGAATGCCTTGTGTTATTATTGAAGCTTTGAGTTGTGGAAAACCAGTAATTGCTTCCAGTGTAGGAGGTATTCCAGAGGTAGTAAAAGATTTTTGTGGAGTATTAGTTAATCCAAAAGACATTTATGATTTAAAAGAAAAACTCATAGTAATGTTAAATAATTATAAAAAGTATAATAATGAAAAAATAGCAAATTATGCCAGGAATTTATTTAGTTATAAAGTATATTATCAAAAAATTTTAAAGGTGTATCAAGATACCATTTATGAATATAATAAGTGTCATAATTCCTGTTTATAATGCATTTGATTTTATCAAGAATACTATTAACAGTGTTTTAAAGCAAAGTTATAAAAATTATGAAATTATAGTAGTGGACGATGGCTCTATTGATAATACAAAAGATGTATTGAGACCATTTATAAAAAGGAAAGAGATAAGATATTTTTATATAAAAAACAGCGGGGTATCATCAGCAACAAATTTTGGTATAAAAAAATCTACTGGTAGATATATAGCATTTTTAGACCATGATGATTTATTTATGCCAGACAAACTGAAAGAAGTTATGGAAATATTTAAATATAATAATTGTGATGTAGTTTATCATGATGCTATCCGTTATGATATTGATAAAAATAAAAGAAAATTTTTTAAATCTCCATCAATTAAGACTTATACTCCATTTGAGTCTATATTGATAAATGTCAATATAATTATTTCTTCGAGTTGTGTAGTTGTAAGGAAAAGTTGTCTTTATAAAGTAGGACTGTTTGATACTAACTTTAAATCAAAAGCTAGTGTTCAAGATTTTGATATGTGGTTAAAATTGGCAAAAGCAGGTTATAAATTTTATCATCTAAAAAAGTATTTAACTCAGTATAATTTTTCAAGAAAACGAAGTGCTTCTATTTTGAAAGAAAATAGAAGAATTTTTATTAATGACCTTGAAACAGTATTTAAAAGATATTCAAAATATTTATGTAAATCAAGATATATTGAAGCAAAAGCAAACTATTTTAAAAGTATATCCAATTTACTATTAGATGAGAACAAAAAAGAGTCATTGTTATTTTTTCTTAAAAGCTTAAGATATAGATTTAATTTTAAATTTTTTAGTATTTATTTGATGCGATTTGTTAAAAGATTAGTTTCGAAATGAGTTTAAGTAAAAAATTAGTTTCAAATACAATATATAATTTTATAGGAAAAGCTTTTGGAATAGTTATAAATATAGTAATAACTCCTTATATAATAAAAAAAATAGGAATTGAAGCTTTCGGAGTTTGGGCGATAATATTTGTGTTTGGGGGATATCTTGGCTTATTTGATTTTGGTACAAAATGGGCATATATTAAGTATATAGCAGAATATAATAAAAAAGGAGACAATCTTTCGTTAAACAAAATTATTAATACTGGTTTGTTTTTTTATTTTATAGTTTTTATATCCCTTTTTTTTATTTTGTATCTTGTAAAAAATGAGATTCCAGCCTTATTTAAAATAACAGATGAATTAAGAAAAGATTTCAATTTTATATTCATCATTGCACTTATATCCTTTGTATTAAATAATATTTTTTCTGTATTTATATATGTGCCCATTGGGCTTCAACGAATGGATTTGTCAAATAAAATAAACATTATTAGTGGCTTTTTAAATTTGCTTGGAACTTTTATATTTTTATCTATTGGTTTAAAACTAAAAGGTTTAGTTATAAATAATTTAATTATAAATGTTGTGCAAGTAATAATTTTTTTAATTGTTTCTTACGGTTTGATTGAACATCTAAAATTAAGATTCAGTTATGTAAATAAAACTGAATTAAAAAAGATTTTTGGATTTGGAGTAAAAAATCAGCTAGCCTCAATGCATGAAGTAGCAAGTTTTCAAACAGATAAATTCTTTATAGGGAATTACTTAAGTATGACTTTTGTATCATTTTACGAGGTAGGGACAAAGCTCTTAACACAAATCAGATATCTTATCTCGCTTATTTTATCTGCAATAGTGCCTGCTGTTTCTGAATTAAAAGCCGAAAACGATATGATACGTATTTTGAAACTTTATACTATTATAAATAAGTATATTGTAACTATAATTATACCTTTATTTCTTTTAATGAATCTTTATGCTAAAGATATAATAAATATATGGGTTGGTAGTCAATTTCAAAGCACTGTAAATGTTTTCTACATACTCTCATTTGGCTATTTCTTTAATTGTTTATGCGGTACTAGCTATGTTATGTCAATAGGATTAGGAAGACCTGATATAAATATGAAGTTTGGCATTATTGGAACAGTATTAAATTTAATTTTAAGTTTTACTTTAATACGGCTATTTGGTTTTTCAGGTTTACTAATTGGCACTTCGTTTACACTCACTATAACTGGTATTTACCTGATATCAATGTTCCATAAGTTAATAGAAGTTAATTGGTATAGATTTTGGCGTGGAATAATTATAAAGCCAATTTTTGCCGCTTTGGTTTCTTTAGTGTTAGTTATTTTATTAGATAAAATTATACTTTTTAATGTTAAAAAATTTGACATGTTATTATTACTTTTAGGTAAATCTATAATTTTCATAGGGTTATATACAATTTCGTTATTTTTATTCAAATACTACAATTTCAATGACATTAGATTAATTAAAAATTTATTAAATAAGGAAAAAGTGCCGTTCTTTCACATTGCCAAATTACAAAAATAATTACTTGAGGTAAAATAAAAGGGTAGTGTCAAAAATTATATGATAAAAAATGAAAGAAACTGAGTAAGGAAAAA
>DYJU01000119.1 GCA_020722985.1 Candidatus Methylomirabilis sp. | reverse complement strand
TCTGAGTAATAAATTATGGCAGTATATTTGCAATCAATCTATCTTGATGGATATTTTCAAAAATAGTTATATCTGTATTACTAAGAGACGGGGCGTATTAAAAAATGGTAAATTTATTTGTACTGGTATTAAAGTAGATAGGGTTAATTTATCGTAATTTAAAAAATGCATATGGAAAAACAAAATTAACGTTTTAATCTATTTACTCTGATTTTGATAAAGCTTACGACTTAAAATATATTTCACTAAAATATATTATTGCTATAGTAAAAGATGATAAAATTAGATATCGGAGTAAATCATGCTTGAAATAACTTAAATACGTTAGTGGTAGATGCTGAAATAAGAAAAAAAGAATATCCAGACATTTGGAACAAATTATCGAACAAAAGATTGGAATTAGAATTGAGTTCTATTCATCTGAATGATTTGGTAATTGCAAATGTTTTAGTTTTTATAGCATAATATCAAATGGGACTAACCACAATATACATCTTAACTCATCAAAAGGGTTTTACTGTCAAGGTAATTATTTAAATTGCTAAAAATTGACAACAAATAAATTCAAACAATAAATTCATCTCGTAGGGAGGTGATTCGACAATACTAATTGTTGTTTCAAAAAATAAAAAAGAACTATACCTGAACCCTAATTATGATTCGATAAAAATAATTGATGAGTCAGCTAGGAAATGGTATAAATCCTATATTTAAATATGATATGAAGGGTGGATTAAAATTGGATTTCCAAGATAAAACGATATTAATAACAGGTGGGACAGGCTCATTTGGCCAAAAATTTGTAAAGCGGGTATTACAAGAAGATATAAAAAAAGTTATAGTTTTTAGTCGTGATGAATTAAAACAATATGAAATGGCACAATCATTTACAGATCCGAGAATTCGTTTTTTTATTGGAGATGTTCGGGATAAAGAGCGGTTATACCGCGCTTTTGACGGTGTAGATATTGTAATCCATGCGGCAGCATTAAAACAGGTTCCCGCCTGTGAATACAATCCGTTTGAAGCTATTAAAACTAACATCCTCGGAGCCCAAAACATTATTGAGGCGGCAATTGACCGAAAAGTTAAACGGGTTATAGCTTTAAGCACAGATAAAGCAGCAAGTCCAATTAATCTTTACGGTGCGACAAAATTAGCATCGGACAAGCTTTTTGTAGCAGCAAATTCCTATGTAGGGGATAAAGAGATTCGCTTTTCTGTTGTGCGATACGGTAATGTAGTAGGTAGCAGGGGAAGTGTAGTTCCATTATTTAAAAAGTTAAAAGAAACCGGAAAACTGACAATAACTGATGAGCGAATGACTAGATTTTGGATCACATTAGACCAAGGTGTTCAGTTTGTATTAGATAACCTTGAAAGAATGCAAGGCGGAGAAATTTTCATACCTAAAATTCCCAGTATGAAAGTTGTTGATCTGGCAGAGGCAATATGTCCAGCTTGTGAGAAAGAATATATAGGTATTAGACCAGGAGAAAAACTTCACGAATTAATGATCACCGAAGATGATGCGAGACGTACCTTAGAATACGATACTTACTATGTAATTCAACCTGAATTTGTATGGTGGAACAAAGAAAAAGTTACAGGCGGGAAACCACTACCTGATGGTTTTAAATACTCAAGTGATACAAACGAACAATGGTTGACGATTGAAGAGTTGAAGAAACTAATTGATAAAAATTAATAATAATTTAGAAGATTAGTGGATTAATTAGTGCAGTATTAGGAACTAAATTGCCTGGACATGGTTCAATATATTTGAATCAAACGTTGAATTTTAAAAAGCCGGTTTTTATAAATGATGAAGTGAGCGCAATAGTTACCATAAAAGAAATTATAGATAAAGGTGACAAACAGTTAATTAAATGTTTGACAACATGCAAAAATCAAAGAGACGAAGTAGTTTTAGAAGGAGAAGCTACACTATTAAAATATAAAAATTAATAAGGTGATATATATGAATCTGAAACTTGCTATAGCTGGGGGGAAACCTGTTAGGCAGAATTACTTGCCATATGCTCAACAATGGATAGATGAAGACGATATCAAACAAGTGGTAACAACCTTAAAAGGAGACTATTTAACGACTGGTCCCAGTATAGAACAATTTGAAGAAAGAATCGCAAAATACGTGGGAGCAAAGTATGCTGTAGCCTTTGCTAATGGAACAGCAGCCTTACACGGTGCAGTTTTTGCTGCAGGTATCAAACAAGGAGATGAAGTTATTACCACACCGATTACATTCGTTGCCAGTGCCAACGCAGTGATATATCAAGGAGGAACCCCTGTTTTTGCTGATATTGACCCAAAAACCTATAATATAAACGTTAATGATATAAAAAAACAGATTACTGAAAAAACAAAGGCAATTATCCCTGTTGATTTTACTGGGCAGCCTACGGAAATAAATGAAATAATAGAGATTGCCAAACAACATAACTTGGTCATTATAGAAGATGCGGCCCATGCCTTAGGAGCAACATATCAAGGCAAAAAAATAGGTTCTATTAGTGACATGACCATGTTTAGTTTTCATCCTGTCAAACATATTACAACTGGCGAGGGTGGTATCATTACAACAAATAACCAAACCTATTATGAGAAACTAATTCAATTTCGAAGCCATGGGATAACAAGAGATCATTCCAAATTACAAGAAGATCAAGGTCCGTGGTATTATGAAATGCAATATTTGGGATATAACTATCGGATGACCGATATTCAAGCAGCTTTAGGAATCAGCCAATTTAACAAACTGGACCGATGGATTAAACGTCGTCAACAAATTGTAAATAGATACAATGAAACATTTCAAAAAATGGAACAAATAACAACCCCATATCAATTAAAAGAGACAGAATCAAGTTGGCACCTATATATAATAAGACTTCATTTAGAACAATTAACCGTAGATCGAAAAATTATTTTCGAAGCATTGCAAAAAGAAAACATTGGAGTAAACGTACATTATATACCAGTCTACTATCATCCCTACTATCAAGGAATAGGATATAAGAAAGGTATATGTCCAAACGCGGAAAAATTATATGAAGAAATCATTACCCTGCCTTTATTTCCGAAAATGACAGAAAAGGACGTAGAAGATGTTATTCAAGCAGTTAAAAAAGTTATTTATTATTACACCAAGTAGGTGATTCGCAAATGAACATAACGGCAATCATACAAGCACGAATGACTTCAACCAGACTACCCGGAAAAGTACTAAAAACAGTGTTAGGAAAACCATTGCTGGAGTATCAGATTGAAAGAGTTAAACGATCAAACTTTATTAATGAAATTGTAATTGCTACAACCACAAATGAATCAGACGATCTGATCGTTGAATTATGCAAAAAGATAGAAATAAAATATTATCGAGGTTCAGAAGAAGACGTATTATCCAGATATTATGAGGCCGCCATGGAAAATCATTCAGATATCATAATACGACTAACATCTGACTGTCCCATTATAGATACCAACGTAATGGATCAAGTAATTCAAAATTATATAGAATACCAAGATCAATATGATTATGTATCCAATACATTAATAAGATCATATCCTCGGGGAATGGATACCGAAGCTTTTTCGTTTAAAACACTTGAACAGGCTTATAAAAACGCTAACAAATCTTACGAGCGTGAGCATGTTACACCTTATATCTATCAACATCCGGAACTATTTAGGATTAAAACTATAAAAAACAAAACTGATTATAGTCAACATAGATGGACAGTTGATACACCAGAAGATTTTGAACTTATAAAAAGAATTATAGAAGCTTTATATCCAATCAATCCCACATTTACGATGAATAATATAATCGAATTATTAAATAAAAACCTTGACTGGATCAAAATTAATGCACATATTGAACAAAAAAAAATAAACAACGATTGAGTGATATATTGTGAATATAATTATAAGAACAGATGCATCTGTAAGTATAGGAACAGGGCATATAATGCGAACACTTACCTTAGCAAAAAAACTAAAAGCAAAAGGTAGACAAATCTCTTTTATAAGCAGAGAATATCAAGGCAACTTAATCGATTACATAAAAGAGCAGGGGTTTAACGTCTATCATTTACCGGCAATCAAAAATCCTTTTCCAGAGATAGATGCTGAGCAAACCATCGACATATTAAAACAACAGACAAATACGATTGATTTAATAGTTATTGATCATTATGCAATCGATATAACTTGGGAAAAAAAAATAAGACCATATGTTAATAAAATCATGGTCATAGACGATTTAGCGAATCGAAAGCACGATTGTGATATACTATTAGATCAAAATCTATACCAAAACATGGAAAGTCGTTATGAGACTCTTGTACCAAAAACTTGTAAGCTGTTATTAGGCCCCAAATATGCGTTATTAAGAGAAGAATTTATAGAAGCAAGAAAACATAGAAGGAAAAGAACAGGAAAAGTAGAAAGGATTCTTATTTTTTTTGGCGGTTCCGATCCGACCAATGAAACAGAAAAAGCGTTGCAGGCAATAAAAAAATTAGATCGTCCAGATATCAAAGTTGACGTTATTGTAGGTAAAGCAAATCCGAATAAAGAAAAAATAAAGCAACTTACTGAAACAATGCCTCATGTCAATTACTATTGTCAGGTAAATAATATGGCAGAACTAATGAATCGAGCAGATTTAGCAGTGGGTGCAGGGGGATCAACTACATGGGAACGTTGCTATTTAGGATTACCAACGATAACAGTTGTTATTGCGGAAAACCAAAAAGAGATAACAGAGACATTAGAAATAAAAAAAGTTATAGTAAATTTAGGTATTTACACAGAGGTTAGTATAGAAACGGTTTATCAAGCAATAATTAAAGCAATAAATAATCAACAACTGCTAAAAGATATGGAAAAAAACAGTTTACGGATAATGGGGAAAGGAACAGAATCAAATCAAGTTATTCAAATGATGTTGGAGGAATAAGTAAATGTTGTCTGTTCGAGATTACAAGCTTAGACCAATAGAAGAAAAAGATTTAGAAATCGTATTAAAGTGGCGAAACTCAAATCGGGTTCGTAAGAATATGTACAACG
>DYJU01000118.1 GCA_020722985.1 Candidatus Methylomirabilis sp. | reverse complement strand
ACGCCAGTTTTTTAGTCCAAATAAAATTCATTAAGATAATTTTACACTATAAAATCTTTTGCATTTTGCTAATAATGAATTTTTCATAAAAAATGCTAATCATTATTTTTAACTACTTCTTTAAATATCTCATTAAATTCTTTTTTCAAATAATTTGAATAAGTATCTGCATTAAATTCACTATTAACGATTGAAAATGCAGACTTAATTTTATCATAATTATATTTTTTATCAATAATTAAGTTTACAATCACATTAAATTCTGATTGATTTTTGTGTGTAATAACACATTGTCTTACGTTTAAATCAGGTGAATAAAAGTAAGAATCATTAATAATTCCAATTTTATTATACTTAAAAACATCATAAATCGCACCTGAATCTTTGCCATATTTATAATGATTTTCATTTACCGGTGCAATAATATGAGTGGACTTATCCATCAATTCATCAAAAGTCTTTTTCGGTATATATTGATTAAAATATACTATTTTTTCATTGTTATACTGCTTATTTATTTGCCTTGCCTTTTTTAGAATTTTCTCCCCGGTAGTTCCTATTGGTCTTCCTAATAAAATCAATTGCCATTCTTTTTGCTGTATTTCTGCTGTCGAGAATATATCTAATACCATTTTATAATTTCTTCTTTCTGTGGATACTGCACCCGGAATGATAAAAACAGGAAACTTATATTCAATATTAGGTGCATATATTTGCTTACTTATTTTAAATGGGAAATCTAATATAGGTTTATTATTTTTTTCTCTAATTAATTTTTTAAATGGATTCTGAGAATTAGTATGTATATCACTAACAAAATAACATGAAAAATCGTTAAATATGTCTTTGCAAAATATCCAACTATTAATCTTTGATCTTTTTAGTATTTTCCACCCATTAAATTCCAGTAGTGGTATTTTTCTAAACCATCTGTCGTAATTTTCAATTAATGAGCAAACTTGATAGTTAGAAACAAACTTTTTATAAAGTCTATGTTCTTGTAAAGTATTTGCACTATACCTTGTAAAAATTATTAAATCTACAGGGTTTTCTTTTACAAAATCATTAATTACATTTAAAGCTGATTGTAGTTTATCAGGCAAAATATAGGGTTCAATTCCTATACTTACCAAATCCTTTTCTATTAATATTGCTATTTTAGAAGATATGAATACAGAAATTTTGTTTCCTGTTAATTTTATTAATTGTGCTATAGTTAAAACGGATTCTTCTTCTGTTTGTCTTTCGAAAATAAGAAAATGCAATTGGTTTCCTTTTGTATGTCTTTGTAGCATTTGTTTATTTTTTACAAATCCATGATATTTTATAATTATCTATAGATGCTTTTTCTAATGTTAGATTATTAAATATTTCTACTTTTGAAAATCCTATTTGAAATAACATTTGCTTAAGTATAAGTGGGGACCAATATATTTGGGGTAAATAATTCTCATATTCAATGTGTTTACCCGAATCATTTATGTTAATGACATAATGAAACTTTGCTTGATTATTAAAAGCGTCGTAATTAGGATATAACATTCCTTTTGCGGAAAAATTATCTTCATTTATTACAATTTCTTTATTTTTAGGGGGATCTACAGGTATTCTATTACCATTCCAACCATCAAAAACAAAAACACCACCTGCGGTTAGATTTTTATATACTCCTTCTAAAAAAGATTTCAGATCGCTATAATTTTCTATATAATTTAACACATTAAAAAATGAAAATATTAACTCAAATTTAGTATCAAATTTATAGTCGTGGATATTGCCATGTATAAAATTAATCTTTTTTGTTTTACTTTTGGCTAAATTTATCATTTGTTCGTCTAAATCAAACCCTATAATGTTATAGCCCAGTTTGTAAAATTCAATGGTATGGGAACCTGTTCCACAGCCTAAATCTAAAATATTTTTTATTTCTAAATCAGAATAAATTTTGAAGGATTTAAGAATATACTGGGTTTCTTTACTGTAATCTTTATTCAAAAACAGTTTATCATAGTATTTTATGAAGTTATTATTATTTTGGGGCATTTTATTTATTATAAAAATTAATTATTGTATTACAAACTAATTCTATTTGTTCTTTGGTTAAATCAGGGAATATAGGCAATGACAAACCATTGTTGTATAGATAATTTGAGTTTGGAAAATCAGTTTCTTTATAATCTAAATAGCTAAAACATGGTTGGCGGTGCAAAGGGTAAAAGAATCCACGTGTTTGTATCCCATGGTTTTCTAAATAATCAATTAATTTCGATTTTTCTTGAGCGATAATATTGACCCTAAAAGGAATAAAATTGGTATAATCTTGTATTTCAACAAATGATATTTCTTTTACATTTTTTAGTAATTCAAGATACAAATTAAAGTTTCTTTGTTTTATTTGATTTATTAATTCAAACTTTTTCAATTGAGCCACACCCACAGCACACTGCATATCTGTTAATCTAAAATTCATACCGAAAGCTGGGTGTATAAATGTGCCGGAATTGGGTCTGCCTTGATTTCTTAATAATTTTAGCGTTTCATATATTTTTTCATTATTTGTAAGAACTACAGCACCTTCTCCCATTGTTACCGTTTTGTCGGCAAAAAAGGATATGGTACCAACATCACCAATTGTTCCTGTATGTTTTCCTTTGTAATATACACCATACCCTTGAGCTGCATCTTCGATTACTTTCAAATGATATTTTTTTGCTATTGCAATAATAGGATCCATGTCAGCTGCCTGACCATATACATGAACAGGCATTATTGCTTTTGTCTTTGATGTTATTAGTTTTTCAATTTGTGTTACATCAATATTCAATGTTTGTTTATCAACATCCACAAAAACAGGTTTTGCTCCTATAAAATAGATACTGGTAGCTGAGGCAATAAATGTAAAATTAGGGACAATAACTTCGTCCCCTTCTTTAATTCCAAGAGCTTTTAATGCCAGAAATAATGCCAATGTACCATTATTTGCTAATACAGCATATTTTGAATCTGTTTTTTCTTTTATCAATTGTAAAAACTCTTGAGAAAATGGTCCTTCAGTTAACCATTTTTTTTCAATTACATGTTTAAGGTTTTCTAATTCTTCCTCCCCTACAAAGGGAATTAATTGAGGTACTTTATATTTCATAAAATTATTTTTTAATATTGTCTCTTTCCTGTAAAATTGGATTAGTACAAGGCCAATTAATATTTAACCTGTTATCATTCCATGCAACCGTTATTTGTTCATTAGCATCAATATAATCACCATCGTATGCTAATTTATAATGAAATAACGCTCTGTCAGTTTTTACATAATATCCATTTACAAACCCTGGTGGTATTAAAACTTGCCTATAATCACTAGATTTTAGTTCAAAGGCATCCCATTTTAAATAGCTTGGTGATTCTATACGCAAATCAACAACCACTTCGTAAATTTCGCCGAATGCACACGACACTAATTTCCATGTTTTGTTGTCACCATGTAATCCGCGTAACACATTATACTTTGATTCTGCGAATTTATCATGGATAAAATCAAGCTCTTTAGGAAGAAACTTCTTATAAGATTCCTTATTATAACTTGTAAATATATTTCCTCTTTCTTCCCAGAAAATAGAAGGCTTTATTATTAATACATCTGGAATAACTTTTGATTGAACTACTTCAAAATTTTTATACGACATACTTTAAGTTTTTTATATTTGAAAATCTGCTTTTTTAAGATAATTTTTGTTCCTGAGTAATTTTATATCACTCTTAACCATTTCTTCAACAAGACTATCTAAATTGTATTTAGGTTTCCAGTTAAATTTTTTAAGTGCTTTAGATGAATCGCCAACTAAAATATCTACTTCGGTAGGCCTAAAATAAACAGGGTCAACTTCAACTAAAATTTGTCCGACTTTTATATCTGTATTATTAAAATAGTTTTTGAATATATCATAATCAATATTTTTTACAATTCCTTTTTCGTCTTTTCCGCTATTTAAAAATTCTAAAGTAATACCTACCTGCTTAAATGCTTTAAACACAAAATCTCTTACACTGTTTGTTTTTCCTGTTGCTATAACAAAATCATCAGCATCATTAAGTTGCATCATCTGATACATTGCTTCAACATAATCTTTAGCGTGTCCCCAGTCCCTTTTTGAATCCAAACTTCCCAAATATACTTTTTCTTGAAGCCCAAAGCCTATTTTAGCAACAGCCATAGTAATCTTTCTTGTTACAAAAGTTTCGCCCCGTCGTGGCGATTCATGATTAAATAATATGCCGTTAAACGCTTTTATACCATATGCTTCTCTATAATTAACTACAATCCAATAACTGTACATTTTAGCAACAGCATAAGGGGACCTTGGATAAAAAGGTGTTTTTTCTGTTTGAGGAATTTCTTGAACTTTACCAAATAATTCGGAGGTTGAAGCCTGATAAAATTTTATTGATTCACTTTTATACTTTTTTATTGCATCTAACAATCGTAATGTTCCTATTGCATCAACTTGAGATGTGTAATCGGGCATTTCAAAGGATACCATTACATGCGATTGTGCAGCAAGGTTATATATTTCGTTAGGTTGAACAATTTCTAATATGCGGTTGATATTGCTTGAATCAGTGATATCTCCATGGTGTAAAAATAAGTTTTTCTCTTTTAATGCTTTATTATTATACAAATGGTCAATTCTTCCAGTATTAAACGAGCTGCTTCTTCTAATAATACCGTGAACTTCATAACCTTTTTTAATTAATAACTCCGCTAAATATGAACCATCTTGTCCTGTAATACCTGTTATCAGTGCTTTCTTCATAATTTATAGTCTTTTAAAAAATCTTTTACGTCATTAAATAATGGGGCATTGTCTTTTATTTGTTCTAATTCCCAATCCCACCATTTTATTTTTAACAGTTTTTGAATTTGCTCATCATTAAATCGTTTTTTAATCTCTTTTGCTGGTAATCCACCAACAATTGTATAGGGGTCAACGTTTTTTGTAACAACTGCTCCACCAGCAACTACAGCACCGTCTCCTATTGTGACACCATCCATAATCATCACATTGTTTCCAATCCATACATCATTGCCAATTTGAATTTTATATTTATTTTTAACTAAAATATGAATTAATAATTGTTT
>DYJU01000117.1 GCA_020722985.1 Candidatus Methylomirabilis sp. | reverse complement strand
TGTTGAACCACTACTCGCCAGAAATCTTTAAGGGCAATGCCTTGGTTTTACCTATAAAAATGGGGAGTAAGTTAAGTTAAGTATATACCCCTATAAAAGAAATTGCTAATTCAGTTATCAGTTTAAGAATTTCTGGTATAAAGCCAGAATGATATAGAGAAAAAACTAATTTTTTCTCTCGTTTTGCACAATGCCTTATATAAAATCTTTTTCATTCAAAAGCTTTTTTATTTTATTAACTTTCTTTAGAAGCTTATTTTGAACTTTTTTGTTTATTTCTACAAAGTTGTAAAGTAAAAAAAGGTTGTGGATGTGGAAATAATTTAAATTATTATAAACCCAGAAAATCAAAATAAAAAAAATTATAAATATCAATGCAACATAATTATATAGTAAAAGAGTTAAACGAAAATGAAAATTATTTTATAGCGAATTTATTAAAATCCTATGTTACTCAATGTGCACAAAGTAATTTCAGTATATTAATAGATGTACATAATCATAAAAAAAATAATAACAGCATTAAAATAAAAAAAGCATTGCTTTCAAAAAATAAAAAACCATTTTTATTTATTATAGGGCTTAATTAATATATTTTAGTTATTGAATAAAAAATCTGATAATTATCTCTATGCAATTTTCATCCTCTTTACTTGAAAATGCCGTTTCTGAATTTGCAAAATTACCTGGAATAGGTAAAAAGACTGCATTACGTTTGATATTATATATTTTAAAACAAGATGCTAGCTTTACTGCTAATTTTAGTAATGCTATAATGAAATTGCGTAATGAATTATTATTTTGTACTAAATGTCATAATGTTTCGGATGATAAAAATTGTAAAATATGCAACAGTGATTTTCGTAAAAAAAATCAAATATGTGTGGTAGAAAATATCAGAGATGTGATGGCAATAGAACATACACAACAATACAACGGCACCTATCATGTTTTAGGCGGCGTGCTTTCTCCATTAGATGGCATTGGACCTGAACAATTAAATATCCAATCACTTATCAAAAGAATTGAAACTGATGAAATTGATGAAATGATAATGGCACTAAGTCCCACCATTGAAGGCGACACAACCTCATACTATATTGCAAAAAAAATAAATGCACAAAATATAAAAATCACTACACTTTCAAGAGGAGTTGCCTTTGGTGGTGAATTGGAATATACTGATGAAATAACTTTGGCACGTGCTTTTACAAACAGGTTGCCTTTTGAAAATCTGGTAAATGAAACGATGTGAATTATATGTGGATTTATTATTATCAGGTTGATATGTAGAAATTTACAATGCTCTTGCAACTAATTATACTAATTTTGTGTGTAATCAGCAAAAATTTTAATGATTCCTAAAATACCTCTTTACTTAAAAACGGTTATATTTTGTTTTGGTATTTTATTTATAAACCATATTGCTCCCAAAACTGCAAGCATGGTAAGAATAAACAAAAATGAATTTCCAAATTTCAATTCATTTATAGACCCAGTATATTTACAAGAAGCAGTAGATTATCATAAAAGCAATGAAGTATTAAGTAAAAGAAAATTCACAACATATATTATTGAAAAAACATCTCATTTTTTGTCCATTAGCACCAGCGATTCGTTTACATTAGTTAATTTTATTTTACTTTTTTTACATTGAATAGCTATATATTTTTTATCATTGAAATTAATAAATGATAAACAAAAAGCAATTAAAAATATTATTGTTTATTATTTTAGTTACAGCATTTTTTTTATGTTTTTTGCTCCCATATATAGTTATGATGAGCCATTACATTATTTATTAATTCTAATTTCTTTTTACTTTTTGTTTTCAAAAAAACTTTTTTTATTTACTATTTTCTTTGCCATATCCTGCCTTGTAAGAGAGTCTACTCTAATATTGCTTTTTGGATTATTCTATTATTATTATTTTGAAAAAATAAAATATATAACATTTCTATTAATTCCAATTATCATCTATTTAGTCTATAGATATTTCCTAATTAGTACAGATAATCACTTTACATTAGACAAAGAAATAATGATGCGAACCAATGCATTAAAAGATAATTTTAAAGATTTACCGTATACATCTTTAACTCTTTTTTCATTATTTAGTACTGTTATTTTTCCTATTTATTTTTTCAAACAAAAAAAAATAAATAGGGAATTTCAAAATCTTATTCATTGTTTTTATATTATACTCACCCTTAATACATTGCTGGTATTAACAGGAATGTTAGCTGCTGAAAGCCGATTGCTTTTTTTACCTTTTTTATTTATCGTACCTTTTTTTTATAATATTTATGATGAGCTAATAACTACATTTCAATTAATAAAACAAAATATAAAAAGCTACAAATTCATAATTTATTTTTGCATCTGCATTATCGTTTCTGTTTACCTATCCTATTATTTATATTATTGTTACAATAATTTAATAAATGAATACTGGTTTGTATTACTACTATTGTTTTTATTAAATATAGCTCTTAAAACTTTTTTTCGAAGTAAAATTAATTAGCCCATTGTTGGATTTGAAACCTAAAAACAAGTGGCATAACATTAATATCTAATTGAATAATATTTCTTATTCAAACACTACTTTCTTTACAAAATGTTCTTTATCAGATTTGATTTGTAAAAAATAAATCCCTTTAGAAAAATCACTAATATCAATAATATTTTTTTGAGATGCTTTATCAATATTAAATAATAATTTTCCTTGCAAATCAATCAGTGTTATAGAATATTTTTCAGTATTCATTTCTTTGATTTCAATGTAAAGTTTATTAGCTGTAGGAACAGGATAAATTGAAACTAAATTTTCAGGAATAATATCTGTTGTATTTACTGCTGCATCACAATTTGGTGGTGTAGTCCACTTACCATCTAACCAGCTGAGACGTAACTTAATAAATTGTTTCAAGTTAGCTATTTCGGTATTATAATCAAGTGCCATTGGAGTTGGTTCGTTTACAATCGGTACAGCCCAAATAGGCCATTGTATAAAATTGCGTGTTAATGCACCATTGGCATTTAGTTTTGTTTTTAATGAATCTACTATTTTAAAAATTTCAACCGTATCTAATACATCACCTGACATTCTGAAATGAATGTATCTACATTTCAAATCTTTCATAAATAAAGTATCACTTGTCAAGTTTTTCCACCAAAATGTTGGTAGTCTTGGTTCTGCACCACATGCACCACCAAAATTATAACACCAACCAGTGTCTTTACTGCTATTACAACTTGCAGTATTTTTCCAAGCTAAATCACCGCCCCACAATGGTCCTGGTCTCATTTTGGTACCTTTATCTTTGAAAAAATAATTATTTTGTCTATAAGCTTCATTGTTTCTGCTAAGTTCTTGCATAATAATAAAATCAATAAAAGCATTAACAGCACCGTGTTTTCTCCAACCATTTAAAGTATCTTGAAAATTTGCTGCATTCAATTCGTTTTCAAAACTATCTACATACGATTTAATATACGCAATTTGTGAAGGTGTAATATCAGCATTATCTGGATAATCAAACAAAAAATTGATAGTTTGAGTAACCCCATAAGGAGGTGCAAAAGCACTCTGCCAACCGGCTCCAATGCCATCATCTAATTTCCAAATATATCCACCTGTCATATTATAACCATTATTATCATTTACGGTTAGTTTTGAAATATCTAACCGGTTAATATTTCTTTTTATGGTTTCACCAAAATTATAAACCCCCAAATATTGATTATTTACTATCAATTCGCAATGTTTCATACGTGGTGCATATCTACCCATTTTTTCGTGTAAAACATTTGATATCACATTCCTCATTAAACTTCTATCAGGATAATTTCCTAATAAAACCCAATCATTTTCACTCGGCATTCCTAATAATGAGGTGTCAATACTAATCAATGGCGCACTCCAAGTTTCAATTGAATAAGACTTTTTTGCATATGCTAAATTTCCTCTGTGTTTGATGCCTATCATCCCTATAAATGTGGGTGTCCCTGTTGATACATTTACGCCTGAAACATTATCTATAATTGACATATTACCCTGTATTTGTGTAGTGCCAATCACACCTGGAGTAGTAATTATTATAATGGGTAAGTTAGAAGTAAACTGTGCAAATACAAGATTATTTATTGATAAAAGACAAATCAATATTATTAAGTAGTGTTTTTTCATAATAAAAAAAATTTCATGCAAATTACAAAGTTTCAACGCAAATAAAAAAATGAATTTATATTAAATTGGTTAATTCATCTTTTAATAGTAATTTTAGGGGTTAAAAAAAATAAATTAATACACCCGTATATTATTCAAAAAAATAGCTCTATTGAGCGAAGATGAAATATGAAAAAAAATTTACTCATTTTATTAATGGCATTATCGTTTACAAATATTAATGCTCAATTAGTTATTAATGAATATTCTTGTTCAAATACAGCCACAGTAGTAGATGCCTACAATCAACGACACGATTGGATGGAAATTTATAACGCAGGAGCTACAGCAGTTAATATCACCGGTTATTATATTTCAGACGACCCAAATAATTTAATGAAATGGCAAATACCGGTTGCAACCCCTATCAATGCAGGTGCTAGAAAAATGGTACATTTCAGTAACAGAGATTTAGTGCATGCAGGTACAGGTCAATTACATCCTGGCTTTAAATTAAAACAAACTTTAGGCGATTGGGTTATTTTTTCTGATGCTGGTGGTAATGTAATTGATTCAATGAAAACCCGCATTACTCAACGAAATCATTCAAATGGTAGAGCAACTGATGGAGGTCCTACATGGCGTATATTTTCAACACCAACACCCAACAATACTAATAATGCACAACCAACTTTTGTATCTTATGCACCTAAATGTATATTCAATTTAGCTGCAGGTTTTTATGCAGGTGCACAAAATATTACAATATCTAATCCAGATCCATTAGTTACAGTAAGATACACTATCAATGGAACAGTACCTACTGCTGCATCACCTGTATATGCTGCACCAATTGCAGTTGCAGTTACCACTCCCATTCGTGCAGTCGGCTTTAGTAGTGACCCAACTGTGTTGCCAAGTATGATTGAAACTAATACTTATTTTATAAACGAAAGTTCAAATTATACAGTGGTTTCTTTGTGTGGCACTTATACAGGAGCCGGTTCATTATTTAATAATACACAACCTACCTTTAGTTCATTTGAATATTTCACTCCATCAGGAACACAAATATTAGAATTAGAAGGTGGTAGAGCCAGCAGACATGGAAATGATTCATGGGCTTACCCTCAAAAAGGAATTGATTTTGAAGCGATGGATGAAAGCGGTGATAAAGCATCCTTTTTTCATAAATTATTTGGCACAACATTAAGAGATACGTTTG
>DYJU01000116.1 GCA_020722985.1 Candidatus Methylomirabilis sp. | reverse complement strand
TTTTTTAGTATTTCTTATAAAATAACGTATATCATCTATTACAATATTAACCCCCAAACCCAAAATAGGTCTCAACCATTTTTTAATTTCAGAATAAATTTTCACAAAAATAGAATTAAGAATCTGAAATTCTGGCATATAAAATTTAAAAACTAAAATAACCGCTCCTGATAAAAAGGGAAATATATATTTTTTTAATTTAATAAAATCATCCTGACTGTTCAGGTATTGAAAAATAAAAAATACTTCCACCACCATCCTCTTCTGACTCTACCCATATTTTTCCATTGTATTTTTCTATTATTTTTTTACATGTAGCAAGTCCTATCCCATTCCCCTCATATTTTCTGGAATAATTTAATTTTTGAAAAATTTCAAAAATTTTATCCTTATTTTCTTTTTTAATTCCAATGCCATTATCTTTAATAAAAAAAACATATTCTTTTTCATTTTTAAAAGCATCTATCTCTATAACTGGTAATCCTTCATTAAATTTTAATGCATTATCTATTAAATTTTGAAAAACCCTTAAAATTTCAAGTCTATTTACTTTAATAACAGGCATATCAGAAACAATCTTTACATTTGCTTTCATAAATTCTATTTTAAATTTCAATATTTGTAAAACTTCGTCAAGAACATCTTTTACATTTACATTTTCTATTTCAATTTCATCTCTTAAAAATTTAGCATATTCTAATAAATTATTTATTAATTTATTCATCCTTTCAGTTCCACTTACTGCATAGTTTATGAAATCATTTGCCTCATCATCTATTTTATTCTTGAATCTTTTTGCTAATAATTCAATATATGAAGAAACCATGCGAAGAGGCTCTTTTAGATCATGCGATGCTATATATGCAAATCTTTCTAATTCTTTGTTTGAATCCTTTAATTTTTTTATTGTCCGTTCTAATTCTATTTTTGTATCTTTTAGTTCTGTTATTTCTCTTATGATAAAAAGATAACCTATATTTTCTTTGTTTTCCTTTAATAAATTTGCTGAAAGTAAAATAACTTTTTTATTATTGTCGCTTACGGTAACTTCTATCTCTTCATTAATAATGGATTTATATTTTAATATTTCTAATCTATCATATATTATCTGTTTTAATTGTTCATTTTCCTTTATGTTTTCTTCATTGCTTTCAAAAATTTTATTTATAATATAGTTTGTATTTTTAACCTGACCTTCGTTATTAAGTAAAATAATCCCTTCATCTATCGTATTTAATATGGATTCCGTAGCTTTATATGGAGTTATTGAAAGAAATTGATATTTAAACATTGCATAAACTATTCCAAAGGCAAAAACAATTAAAAAAATATTTGCTTCTATGGGAACATAATTTTTGGTTTCTTTCATTATAACACTCGTCAAGGATCCAGCAATAAAACAAAAAATCATAGTATTCATCAAAATAAATGATGTTCTTTTTTTTATTATGTTTTTTGTTTCTTTTGTATATTTTATCAATAAAAATATACCGAGTAAAAAACTAAAAATATAATAAACATAAAATAATTTTACCCATATTATGTTTTTCCATATACCTGTATATCCATAAAATGTTTCATCACAGCAATCAATAAATTGATTAAAAATGTTAAATAAATAAAATAAAGCAGGAAGTAAAAAAATTAAAAAAATAAATTTTTTATTTCTTGAAATATCAGGTTTTTCTGTAAATTCAAAAATAAAAAGTAAATAAAAGGCACTAAAAAATATCCAACCGGGAGATGCTATTTTTAACATTATTTTTGAACTTTTAATTGTGGAAAAGTTATTAAACATCATAGCATTCCCAAAACTCCATAAAGCAAAACAAAAAATCAAACCTGCAACTAATAAATTCAAATAATTTCTAAAATTTTTCCCTAAAACAAATGCAAATAAAAAAATGTAAATTAAAAAACTAAAAAAATGAATCCAGAACCAGAGTGTCATGGAGTTCCTTTCTATCTTAAAATTATCAATTCTTTAATTTTGCTTTTTATTTTTTCTTTAGAATCTGATGTAAAAAATATTATATAATAATATATCCCATTTGCAAGATTTATATCTGAAATTTTTATATTATTTTCTTTAAAACCATACCATATATTCTCATTAATATATTTTCGTATCAATCTGAAAGATGATGAGTAAATCCTTATCTCTATCTTTTCTATATTTTTACTTGTTTTAAATTTTACATTTAATTCATTTGAAAAAACCGGATTCGGAAATAACTCACTTATAATTATTTTAAAAATTTTTTTACTATAATCATAAGTTGCGGTAAAAGATGGGGTATTTACAAAAGTATTTGTCGCAGTTGCAGTAAAGGTATATGTATAATTTAATGTAAATGTCTGCGAAGGAGTAAATGTATTTGTATGGGTAAAGGTATAAGAAATACTTAAAGTATTTGTTGGCGTATAGGTTTCTGTATTGGAAAAAGTAGGCGTTAATGTCTCTGTCAATGTAAAGGTTGTTGTCGGTGTATCAGTATAAAATGTTCCTGTAGGAGAATCTGTGAAAGTTGCACTTGGCGTGAAAGTTGCACTTGACGTAAAAGTTGTACTTGGCACAAAAGTTTGAGTATAAGTTGATGTTACTATATTTGTTTCTGTAAAAGTCGCTGTATTTATCTGGGTTTGCGTTAAAGTTTTTGTAAAAGTATTTGTCCCTTGTGGCGTTGGTGTATTTGTAGGAAAACCACCTGTATAAAAGATTTTAAATGCAATATCCTTATTTATAGATGGCACATTTATATCAGCATTACCTGATTCTGCATTTACTGTCCCTGATGATGTTAATGTGCCATTTAAAGTCTCATACCATTCATAAGTCCATATACCATCCTGATTTAAACCAGTAAGATGTAATATTCCATCATTTACATAAGTTAAAGGCATACCATTATATACATTCCAGTATGTCCAGTTTCTGCTTTGAATCCACCCTAAAACTCTGTTATTACCTTTTAAAGCATAACATCTGAGCATATAAGTATAATCTGTTAAAGTAAAACTCACTTCCACCCAGTCATTACCTGAATTTGTAACAAATATAGTATGTGGTCCTGATGGAACATTTATTTCATAAGTCGATCCCATTGTTACAGGGAATTGATTTAATTGTGGCACACCATCTAAATCTATTCTTATTCCGTTAGCCCCCGGAGAACCTTCTGAGATACAGGTCACTTTAAATTTACCATTAACAGGAAAATTCACATTAAATGTTGGATCATTTCTTGCTTCCGCTTTCCAGGGTCCATATAATCTACTGCCAAGTTTTGATTCAGAAGGTATCATATAGCCAGCATTATATACAGTAAAATTATTCTCTGGAGCAGGAACCATCCAAGTTGTAAAACCAGGCGAAATATAATAATCCGAACGTATAGAAGTTGAAATTATAGGTCTTTCTGAAATATAATTTTTATTATCAAGAATTTCATCCTTCAAAAAATTTGCAATGCCTTTATATCTATAATATAAATTATAAGGATGAATATAATTATCCCACCACCATGACATAGCTCCACCTGCTGCTTTTGCCATAAGACAAGCCCAGGAAGAAGTATGTAGATAAATCCCGGTTGGGTCATAAGTTTCTTCTCCACCTGCTGCACCTATCCCTATCTCGCCAATTAAAAGCGGTTTATCAGAATGTAAAGTGCTTAAATCCTGAATTATATTATATGCAACTGCCGCCATATCCTGACCACCATAGTTATGTTCCTGCACTATCTCCATACCTGTATTCCAGACATCTTGACCCCATGCTCTCGTATTTGCATAACTAGTTGTAATTATATGTTTGTAAGGATCCATAGATTTTATAAAATTTTTTGCCCATGTATGCCAGTTTACTGAATCAGAAATATGTCCAGAATATTTTTCATCAGGATTTGATGATCCGGTATTTCCTGTCCATTCCATCTCATTCCATAATTCCCAACATAAAAGAGAAGTATAATGAGCATATCTTGAAATGTAATAACGCCAGTTCCTTTCTAAATAACTTCTCGCAGTTGAATTTGTCCATATATCAATCGCCCTATCCATAAAACCACCATTTAAAATATTATAAGGGTTATAATCCCAGTTTGGATTTGTATCAACATCAAATTTTCCATGATTTATAAGACAGAGCATAACTTTTATTCCTAAATCTTCGCATTTTTGTAAAATATAATCTAATTCCCATGCTTCTTTTTGTCTGCTTGCATAATTTCCAAGGACATTTGAAGGATAACTCCATGCCCATTCTATCTCGGTATGCCATGGTGCATTCCAGATCCTTATAAAATTTCCACCATTTGCTGCTAAATTTGAAAGCCATGCATCATAATTATAGGTTCTACCACTACCTGACCAGCAAACATTTTCGCCTATCGCGAAATAAAAAGAACCATCATCATAAACGAAATATCTTTTATCATTATTAGATACTCTTATGAATCCTTTTTTAGATGAAGAATTAACAGTAAACTGTCTTGCCGGAAATGTATCAGAACCTGTTGTATCAACCGCATAAATTATATAAGACCATATTCCTGTTTCATTCGGTGTAAATCTTGCTTTCCAGATAAGCCCTCCCTGCGGAGTTAAAACCTGATTATTTATATCTCCATTTCTTTCATAACCCTGATAAATAAAACCTTTTACAGAAAAAGTAATGCCTGTCGGTGATGTAAAATTTACTGTTACATCAATTTGAGAAGGATCATAAGGATTTGAATAATTATTCCCAAGGTCAAAAGTTATCTCCAATTTTTCGTATTTGTTTACAGGGCTATTATCTGTAACTAAGTTAATATTGGGTATTGAAAATAAATTAACAGAATCTAAAATTAATATGATGATTAGTATTAAAAATTTTTTCATAAGTTTTTTATTTTAGTATATCATATTAGCATTTCAATGCCAAGTTTTATATTTAAGCTTTAAGCCAATAGAAATAAAAAAATAATTTTAAAAGGTTGTGCTCCTTTATATAATAATAATTAAAATATTTAATTCACCTAATAGTTAAAATTCGTTTTTTTAACTACCAGATTGCTTGGTCACTTTGTTTCTTGCAATGACCACTATGTCCTGTCATTTTAAAGTCATGCGAACGATAACTTCTTTTTTCTATTCCATAGTTAAATGAGTCTGACAAAGATATCTTAATTTTATTACCGGATGCCTTTTCTTTCACTTTATCTTCTTTCGCTCTTTAACTGCAAGATTGCATTATTCACCCACATTATGCTTATTTTTTTTCTTTTGTACTCATCCTTCGGTTTTCTAACAATAACACCTTTAAGAGTTCTCTAACAATGATGGACTTTTGCAAGTGGACTCCTGATGGCTGAATCGTTACTTTAAAATTATTATTGCCTAATATCATCTGCCATTTTTTATTTTTCTTATACTGCTCCT
>DYJU01000115.1 GCA_020722985.1 Candidatus Methylomirabilis sp. | reverse complement strand
TATATGAGGGTGAAATGAAAGATAAATAAAGAAAATTAGAATAAGAGGATTTAGTAATGGAAAATTTAAAATTCGAAAAAGAAATTAATTTTGATTTAGATTCAAAAAAAATTGAAGTAATTGATTTATTTATTTCCCCTGCAGAAGGTCCTATTGTAACTCATTTTCATTTTTGTGACTGTGGCGCTGGTCCTGCAACTGTTTGCAATAAATGTTAATGTATTAATGGGCATACAGAATAATGTATGCCCATACTGATTTAATAATATTAATTTTACTAAAATTATAATTTAATTTTTTTTAAAAGAAGAAGGGAAGAATTTATGTCTATTAAATTTTCACTTTATAATTATTATTATTATTATAAAAATTCAATCTATATTTTAAATTTATTATATAATAAAATTATAAAAATTCCTATTAAAATTATTCCAATAAACATATTAGAAATTATGAACAATAATAGTGCAGAAAAAATTATTGATTATAATTTAGAATCTTCTTCAAACGAATTTTTAGAAAAATTGAAGATTAATAATTTTATTGTTAAAGATTGTATTGACGAAAGCAATCTAATTCTTGAGAATATGAAAAATAATTTAGAGCAAAACCATAATATATATTTATCATTTATTCCTTCTTATGATTGTAATTTAAATTGTAGCTATTGTTATGTTAAAAATTCTATAAAAAATAAGTCAACAAGTATAATAAAAAATGATTTTGAAACAATATTAAAAAATTATGATTTAATTATAAGGAATATAAATCCTAAAATTATTAATTTTGATTATTATGGTGGAGAACCAATATTAGGTATTGAAAATTTACTTAAAATGTATAATTATTTGAAAAATTTGGATATTTCTTTGCATATAATATTATATACTAATGGAACATTACTTCATAACAATATAGATAAATTAATTAATATAAATATTAATACAATTCAAATATCTATTGATGCAACAAGATTATCAGATTATGATTTTGTAAATAACATTTTTAAATTTTCTGAAATTTATATTTCTAAACATTTACAATCAGAAATTAAGGTAAGAATTAATATTGATAAAGATTTTAACAATACTGATGGATTACTTTATTTTATCAACAAATATAAAAATCGAGTTACTAAATTTATTTCACCCTATATTTCTTTTATTTTTTATAATGAAAAATATAATACAAAATTGTCTTATAAAAAAATGATTGAAATTGGTAATTTCTTAATGGAAAAAGAAAAAGTAAATTTTTTTAATTTTCCAAGAGGTATGCCTTTTGAATGTAGATTTGATGGTAAATATTCCTTTATTATGGATTTGTTTGGTAATATTTTTAAATGTCATCAATATATTGGAAATACTAGTAAAATATTAACATATATAGTTAATCCTATTTTTTCATCAATCATTAGAAAGTATGATGAAAAATGCATAAAATGTTATGCTTTCCCTTTCTGCCATTCAGGTTGTAAATATTTTAGAGAAACAAAAATGCATTTATGTTTACGAGAAATTAATTATATTGAAGATATGATGAAAAGTTTTTGTTATGCAGAAGATAATAATTTATAAAAATAAAGGGTAGAAAATGATATTAGAGAATAAAGATAAAAATATACATGTTATAAATTATAAAAATAAAAAATATTTAATATCAAATTTAAATCCTTTTATAATTTTTAAAAATCTAAATAAAGTTTTACTAAATCATAATTTTAAAATTAATAACCCTAAATATATTGATAATTTTTTTTTTCGGATATTTCAATAATTTTTAATATTAATAAAAAATGTAATCTGAATTGTTTTTATTGTTATCAAAAAGAAATTTATAAGGATAATTCATTTTTTAATATAAATGTTGATGATATTATTTATAAAATAAATAATTTCATTAATAAAAATTTCGATAATAAATATAACTTTACAATTGAAATACTTGGGGGAGAACCCTTATTAGATAAATCAAAATTAAAAAAGTTAATATTAGACTTACAAAATTTTAATACCTTTAGAAATTTCAACTTTGTTATAACTACAAATGGAACTATACCTTTTTTTGATTTATTAATTGAAATTAAAAATATTAATATAAATATTAGTATTGATGATCATAATAACATTCGTAAATCTTTTAATTTTAATGTTTTTCAAAGTATTATCAATAATATTAAACAATTTCGCAATTATGATATTAAATTATTAAATAAAATAATGATAAACATTATGTATCATAAAGATTATAAAAATATAATTTTTATTAAAAAATTTTTTAAACAAAAATTAAATATTAAAAATTTTAGAATATCTTTAATAACACCATACGACTATTATACTTATGATGAAAAAATAAATTACTTAAAATTATTAGATTATGAATTTGATGAATTTATGCATATTATATCTTCCTCATTTGATGTTTATGAAATATCAAATAATATTTATGATAAAGCTTTAAAAAAATTTATATTTATGAAAAAATATAAATTATTAGCAAGATATCCAACTTGTAAAGCTGGAACATCAATTTTTTTTATTAATAATAAAGGTGATATTTATCCTTGTCCAACTTTAGAAGAGAAAAATTCTTTAAAAATTGGTGAAAACTATGAAATAAAGTATAAATTAGATTCTTTATTTCCTGATGTAGATAAAGATTCAAATTGTAAAAATTGTTGGATAAAATACTTGTGTGGAGGATACTGCTTTTTCGCAAGATATTTTATTAAGAAAAAAGAGGCTGAGGAATTTGGATGCAAAGTACAAAATAAATTATGGGAAAACACATACAAAATTATTATTGAATTTTATAATAATCCAAATAAATTTAGCAAAGCACTAGATTACTATAAAAATATTCATGAAGGGGATTATTAATGTTAAATTTGAATAATGTCACTAAAATATATAAAAATAAAAGGAATTCAATTTTAGCATTGAATAGTATTAGTTTTAATATGAAAGACAATGATATATTATTTTATCTTGGGCCTAATGGAGCTGGAAAAACAACAACAATAAAAAGTATTCTTGGAATTTTAGCTATTGATTCAGGAGATATAAATGTTTTTGGAATGGATATAAATAATAAAAAGAACAGAAAAATTATTTTGAAAAATATTGGAATTGTTATTGGCAACAAATCACAACTAATATGGGATTTACCAATTTTAGACTCATTTAAATTATTAGGCAATTATTATGGATTGTCAAACAAAGAGATAAAAAATAATATTGAAAAATACTCTTTCGAAATGAATATAGAAAAGTTTTTATTCCATTCACCCAAGACATTATCTTTAGGTCAAAGAATGAGATGCGAAATTGTTGCAGCTATTTTGCATGACCCAGACCTTATTATTATGGATGAGCCAACAATAGGTTTAGACATTGAGTCAAAAAATATTTTTAAAGATTATATTAAAAAAATGAATACAGATTTTAATAAATCGTATTTTATTACTACTCATGACCTATACTGGGTCGAAAAGATTAATACAAGAATCCTTGTTATCGATAAAGGGAAAATTATATATGATGGCAGCACAGACAAAATAGCAGAAAAATTGTTTAAAAAATACAATTATACTTTTAAAATTAATGGTAGTATTAATAATAATCTTCAAGATCTATTAAAAATTTTTATCGATTTTATTGAGAAGAAAGAACTTATAATAGATGATAAAAATATTAGCATCAATACAAATAGCTTTGAAGGGTATGATATAATGTTAAAATATATTACTACAAACTTTAAAATTGATGAAATTGTAAATAATAATAATATAAACTTAGAAGATATATTCGTATCAATTTTAAAAGGTTATGCAGATGAAAAAAATTATTAATTACATAAATATAATTTATATTAAATTTAAGCAATCTTTTTATTTTCTTGCAGAATATTTAATGTTAATAATTAATAATATTGTTTTTGGTATTATTCAATTAAGTATTCTTATTGCTATCAGTAATTATAAAGTGATTATTGACAATAAATTGGTAACTTATATTATCTTTGTAATTATAATAAAAGAGATAACATTTTCAGATGTATATAAAGGTATTGAAAATGACTATCAAAGAGGTAAAATATTATTTATATTATCAAGACCTATTAATATTAGAACTTATTATATTTTAGAACTTTTTTCGAATTTTGTTTTTAATTTATTGAAAATATTTCCAATTTTAATAATATATATAATAATTATTCCCGAATCTTTTAATTATTTTAAATTCTTGATCTTTTTTTTTGATTCATTTTTAATATTTCTAATTATCAATATTATTTTAATGATATTCTCATTTTTAAGTTTTAAGTCATATTTTAATACTGGAATTGTTCAAATATATAATTTTATATACATGATTTTCTCAGGTTTATTATTTCCTTTTGATATCTTTCCTAAATGGTTCCAAAAAATTGCTAATTGTTTACCTTTTAAATATTTAGCATATAAACCAATATTAGAAATAATAATAAATAATCAAATAATTTATAAAACGTTTATATATTATGTTTTGTTGCCACAATTCATTATATTAATTATGGTTTATTCAATATTCATAATTACATTGCATTTTGCCAGGGAAAAAATGACTATATTTGGATAATACTATGAATAATATAAAAATTATTTTCGTATATATATTAATTTCAATTAAGCGTTTTAATATATACAAAATGAATTATATTTTATCATATATAGGAAATATATTATTTCAATTTACGAACATTATTATCATATTGACTTTATATAATAATTTGAAATTTAAATTAAAATGGTCGATTTATGAGATGCTATTTTATTATGGTTTTTCTCAAACAATTATTTTGTTATATTGGATGATTTATAGTGGAATTTACTTATTACCTAAGTTTTTGAATGATTCTTCCTGGGATAGATATAATTTTTATCCGGTAAATCCTTTATATTTATTGCTAATTGATAATATAGATATTTCAAGAATTATTCATTTAATATTTTCAAGTGGTATAATGTTTTTTTCAATAATTAATTTGGCTTATAATAATCATTTTGTTAATTTAATTTTTTTATTGTTTGAAATAATTATTGGGGTTTCAATTTTAGGAGATATTACTATAATCCTTGGTTCATTTTCCTTTTATATTAAAAGAAGTAGACAATCCCCCTCTATTATTATTTATATGACTCAATTATTAGCATTATATCCTTTTTCATTATATAACAAGTATATTTTGATTTTTTTGAAATTTATTATTCCTTTTTATTATATTACTTATTCTCCTTCACTTTATTTATTAAATAAAAAAAATAGCTTGAATGATTTTTTAATTCAATTACTTTTATTTATCTTATTAAAAATATTTAGCAGGATAATATTCAATATTAATAGAAGGCATTATATCAGCGCATCATAAAAAAGGTTTTTAAA
>DYJU01000114.1 GCA_020722985.1 Candidatus Methylomirabilis sp. | reverse complement strand
AAGGGTATATTAGCATGACGAAGCAATCTGGCAGTTGAAAACGGAAGAAAACAAGGCAAGCGGCGATAAAAGCAAGATTAGTTGTCTAACCGTGTGTTTCTTAGAAAGACGCCCATGGATGGGCGTCTATACCTTAATTTCTTTTAGTATTTTTAAGTGTCAACCATATTTTCCCTTATTTCCATTAAGGAAATCTTATTAGGAAAATCTGATTTTTATTGACTAATAATAAAATTTAAAATATAATTAAAAAACTTAAAAATCAATAATTTGAGGTAAATAAATGTATTGTATAAATTGCGGAAAAAAGTTAGATAAAGATGCAGAATTTTGCAAATACTGTGGAACTGCTGTTCCTCCCGTAAAACAAATTACAAGGAAAAAAGAAACTACAATAGATTATGAACAAGAAGAAGAAAAAGGGATAAAATTTTCTTTCAGAAATTTATTGTCATTTAAACACCAAAAAAGTAATTTTTTTAAAGAAACAACAGAAGCCCTGGAAAAAAAAGAAGAAAATTTATCAAAACCAAAAATTTTTTTAAATAAATTTAACCCAGTTCAACTTGCAATAATAGCATTTATAATGGTTTATGTTGGTCAGGCATTGATATTTAACAGGTCAGTTAATTATAGCGATGTAATAAATCCCATGTTCGGCCCAATTTATAATTTAACATTTTTTGCAAAACCAGTTGCCCAATTTCTTATAAATATTAAATCAAAAATAAATAATGTGGGTTTATCTCTTATATTATTCATAACCGGCATTATTATTTTTATACTTGCAAATTATGCTTCTAATAAGTTTTACAAAAAAGATAATTTGCCATTAAAAATAGAAATAATAACTTTAACACTTATTATACTACTTGGCACTTTTTTCAGGTTATATAATATTAATGAAATGCCTGCGGGATGTTTTTCAGATGAGGCACAGAACGGAAATGAAGCAATAAATATAATAAAAGGAAATAAAATAGAAGGCACCACTTTACCTGTTTATCTTGAAAGAGATTCTTCACATAACCCGGCTTATTATATTTATATACTTGCTGTTTTTATTAAATTTTTTGGAATTGGTCCTACGCAGATAAGAGTAGCAACAGCAATATTCGGTATTTTAACAATACCTTTAATTTACTTTTTAATAAGAAATATTTTTGGGGCAAGAACAGCAATTTTTGCTGCATTCTTATTTGCTTCTTTAAGATGGAATGTAAATTTTTCAAGAATTGCTTTTCATGCTGCTTTTGCAGTGTTTATAATGACTTTAGCCATATATTTTTTGTGGCGAATTTATAAAAACAGGAAATGGTCAGATTTTGTTTTATTTGGAATTACAACTGCATTAACACAATATACATATTTACCCGCCAGGTTTTATATTGCAATTTTATTAATCTTTTTTATATATGTTCTTATCAAAGATTTTAGTTTTTATAAAAACAATTTGAGAAAACTTACTCTTGCAGTAATGGTTGGTTTTATTGTTTTTTTACCATTGCTAACTTTTATTGTTCAATATCCAAAAAAATTCTGGACAAGTAGACAGGAAACCCTGATTTTAAATCCACAGAAAGTAAAAGATTTTTATCATGGGCAATATAAAGATGTTCAGGACGTATTGTTAAATAATATAAAAGTAACCATGCTTATGTTTAATAACCTTGGCGATCCAAATGCAAGGCATAATTACCCGCAATACCCGATGCTTGATTTTATGACCGGTATTTTAGCCATTTTAGGATTTGGTTTGGCGCTTTTTAATATACATAAATTATGGGCATTAATTTCTATTTCGGGATTTTTTATATTTATGTTAGGCGGCTTTTTAACCATAGAAGCACCCCAGAGTTTAAGAACAATTCTTATAATTCCTTATATTTTTATATTCATTTCATCTGTTATTAACAAATTTTTACAATTTGCAGAACAAAATAGAAATGAAAAAATTATTTGGGCATTTTTAATTTTAATTTTACTTTTTGCGACATTAGAAAATTATGATATTTATTTTAATATGCAGGCAAAAAATCCCAAATGTTATTATGAGTTTAGAACAGACGAAGCGTTCGCTGCACAATTTTTAAAAGAGTTAGGACCAAATTGGCATGCAATAATGATGCCACATTATCATTACAGTTATGTATGTAAATATATACTTGCTGATTTAAATATAATTAGCAGAGATTCAACTGGTAGAGACACCTCCAGAATATTAACAACTGAACCTTTTGAACCAGCGCTTTCCATACCTATTGATTTATCAAAATATGAAGAAAAAGAAAAAAAGAAAAATTTTGTTTATATCTTACAAAAAGAATATGAACCTATTGTCCCGCTATTGAAGGATATTTATCCCCAGGGTCAATATTTACCTTTTTATAATAAGTATGATAAAAATCAGATGCTATTTTTTGCATATAAAATTTTATCGGAAGATGTAATCAAAATTTCTAATAAAAAATTAAAAAATGGATTACGTGGTAGATATTATTATGGATTAAATTGGGGAGGCGGTCCGGCAATAGACAGGATAGACCCTTTTATACTTTTTAACTGGACAGTTGATCCACTGCCACAAAAATTTTCAGTTAAATGGACAGGTAAGATAAAAATTGAAAACCCGGGGCTTTATATTTTTAAGACATATTCAAATGATTTTTCTGATTTATATATTAATGGTAAAAAAATTCTTGAAAATCAAGGACTGAAAACTGGTGGTTGGGCAGTTGGTAAAATTGATTTAACTGCTGGCATTCATAATATACAGGTTCGTTATTATGAATCGATAAATTTTTCAAAAGTTGAACTCTGGTGGCAAAAACCAGGAGAAAAAGACCCCGCTGTTGTTCCATATAATGTCTTATTCCCTGAATAAAATGAACAATAGAATAGAACAGATAAAACAGGAAAAAGATAAAAAAAGCAAATTTTTTTTTATTTTATTATTAATTTTTCTTTTTTTAGGACAGGTTTTTATTTATGGTCCTAAAGGGAATGTTTTAGCAGGGAGTATTCTTTTTGGCACTGTTATTTTATTATTTTTTATCATAGAAAAAAAATATAAGATAGAAAATTTTGAAATTAATATAAGTAAGAAAACAGAAATAATTATTTTTATTTTAATAATTTTAATTGCATCATTTTTTAGGATTTACAAAATAAATGAAATCCCACCTGATTTATTTGCTGATGAAGGAGATAAAGGTTATCAGGCATGCAAAATGATAAAAGGAGAAAAATTAGAAGGGAAGGAAGAATTTCCATTTTTAGTTTATTCATCATCGCTTTGCGTTCATACAGCGGCAACCCATATTTATCTTTCTGCTCCATTTATAAAATTTTTTGGAATAGGTAAAATACAGGTAAAAATTCCTTCTATAATATTAGGTATACTTGCAGTTGGTGGCTTATATTTTTTGATAAGAAACATATATGGGGTTTTTCCTGCTATAATAGGTGCATTTATAATTTCTACAATGAGATGGCATGTGACATATTCACGCATAGCATGGGAAAATATGATTTCAATCATTTCTATTATTTTATTTCTTTATTTTGGATGGCGAGCATATACACAGAGAAAATTAATTGATTTTATACTTTTTGGTTTTGCTCTTGCTTTAGCACAGTATGGCTATCAATCATCAAGAATATCTCCTTTATGGGTTATGTTATTTATATTATATATATTATTTGCTGATAAATATACGTCAGATAATAATAATCCAAAAAGGATTTTACTAAAAATATCAGGATTAATAATAATATCAATTTTAAGTGGTTTAATAATTTTTGTATTAAAAAAATATGGATTCTGGGATATTTTTATAAATCAAAGTTTATATTATGCTATTTCTCTTAAAAAAAATGTTTTACCTGTAATTTTGATTTATGTTATACCATTGTTTCTGGCTATATTAGCAATATTGGTATATTTTATTTTTATAACTCAATATTTTCGTGAAAATTTCAATAAAATATTGCTTTCAATTTTAAGTTTTATTATATTTTTTTCTCCTATGGGTATATATATTTTTAAATATCAGTTTGTCTGGATGTCGCGTGGAAAAGCAACGTTAATATGGAACAATGTGCCTGACCAGTATAAAAATGACCCAAAACAAAAAATTTTAAAAACTGCAGAGATGTATTTGGATAATATTAAATTATCCTTTTTGGGACTTTTTAATAAAGGTGATGAAAATCCGAGATGGAATTTTCCATATCAACCGCATTTAGAATTTATAACAGGGATGTTTTTTATTATAGGGTTTTTAGTATTTATTAAAAAATTTTTTTATTTAAAAGAATTTTTTATATTATCTGCTTTAATTGCCCTTGCGCAGGCAACATTTATAAACACAGAAAATCCCAATGCATCAAGAACTGCTATTTTAATTCCTGTTACAGTTGTTATTATTGCTTCGGGTGTTTTAAGATTGATTGATTATTTTTATTTTATATCTAAAAATATAAATAAAAAAATATTATATTCTTTTTTAATATTATGCGGAGTTATAATTGGTTTTAATAATTTTAAACAATATTTTATTGATCAGGTCAAAAATTCTGATTTTCAATATGGTTTTTCTCCAGAAGAATATAATATGGCAATGACATTGAAAAAATTAGGGCCAGAATGGCGTGGGGTTGTCCTTTTACGTTATGAATTAAGAAGAACTTTTAAATATTTGATGTTTGGTGATAATTCATGGATGACTTTTGCTCCATATGCAAATATACCGATAAGAGAAGATGATGGTAAAAATTACATATATATGTCAACGCATGAAAATTTACCAATTGTCCCTATTTTAAAAGATATTTATCCCAATGGGGAGTATGAAGAATTCAGAACTAAATATTGGCCACATAAAGATCCTGTTTATTTTAGTTATAAGGTTCCTAATTCTGATATTAAAAATGCTTTAGAAGATTTTAATAAGAATAATAGGGGATTATGGGGATATTATTATAATACAGTTAACTGGGCAGGATTACCAGTAACCGTTACAGTTGAACCATTTATATATTTCAGACATTATTATTCACCTGTAAAATTGCCATATTCTATGGATTTTAAAGGAAAGATAAAAATAGATTTGCCGGGTAAATATGTTTTTAATTTGTTGGCAACAAGTAACTCTGAATTATATATTGATGGGGAAAAAATAATACAGTTAAATTATAAAGAAGGAGAGGTTGTTTTTAAAGGGACAAATGAAATTTATTTGACAAAAGGGTATCATAAAATACAGATAAAATATAATTTTAAAAAATGGCACATGGAAATGGAATTCTGGTGGAAAAAACCAGGGGATGAAGAGTTTGAAGTTGTTCCTTATAAAGTATTTTACAGAAATTAGAGAATAGTTTTGCCACTTGTAGAACAAAATTAATCAATAAAATTTTTTACTTTGTCATTGCGAAGTCAGGCGAATAATTTCCTTTATCTTCTAT
>DYJU01000113.1 GCA_020722985.1 Candidatus Methylomirabilis sp. | reverse complement strand
ACCAACCTTACCCCTTGACAGAATACATAAAGATTTTATAAAATATTTATAATTATTTGTAATAGTTCAGCCACCAGAAGTGAACCTGTAAAAGTGTAGAGAGAAAAAAGGGTAGATTAGCCAGACGAAGCAATCTGGCAGTTGAAAAACGAAAGAAGACAACATTAAAAGACGATCGGAAGTAAAAGCAAGATTGCTCTGTCAGGCTCATTAGACGGTGGAATAGAAGACAGAGGTAATTATTCGCCTGACTTTAAAATGACAGAACAAAAAATTTATTTATGGACTAATTTTGTACCACCAATGGCTAAACTATTATAATTATTTTAAAGGAGTTTAAAAAGTGAATGCAATAGAGGCAAAAGGTGTAACAAAGATTTATAAACCGCTGGATTTCTGGAAAAAAGAACCTATTCTTGCAATACAGGATATAAATTTAGAAATCAAAAAAGGTGAGGTTTTTGGTTTACTTGGTTTAAATGGGGCTGGGAAAACTACATTAATGAAAATATTTTTAGGTTTATTAAAACCAACAAAAGGATATGTTAAAATATTTGACGGTAAAATAGAAGAGAGAAATATAAGGCAAAAAATTGGTTATCTTTCTGAATTGCCTTATTTTCCTAAATATTTAAAAGCTTATGAAATACTTGATTATTTTGCTGATTTATTTCATTTAGATCCTAAAAAGAAAAAAGAAAAAATAAATGAAGTTCTTGATGTTGTTCGTCTTTCAGATAAACAAAATTTAAAAGTTAAAGCATTTTCTAAAGGAATGCAAGGCAGGTTAGGTCTTGCCCAGGCATTATTGAACGAACCGGAACTTTTATTTCTTGATGAACCGATGTCAGGGCTTGACCCGCTTGGATATAAGGAAACAAGAGATATAATTTTAGAACTAAATAAAAAAGGTAAAACAATTTTTTTTAATTCGCATATATTGAGCGAAGTTGAAAAAATTTGTGACAGAATTGGAATTTTGCATAAAACAAAAATTATTGATATTCAACCAGTTAATAGAATATTAAAAAATTATAAAAATCTGGAAGGATATTTTATTAAAAAAATTACCGAAAATTAAAAGGTGAAAAAAGATGAGAAGGATAATTGCAGTTGCAGAATATATATTTAAACAGAATTTTAGAAATAAAATTTTAAATATTTTAATAATTTTTGCAATTTTAGGTATAGGTTTTTCATTAGTAATAAGTGAACTTGCACAGGAAGTGGAAATAAAAATGACAAAAGATTTTGGACTATTTACAATTGCAATTTTTGCTTTTTTAACTCTTGTGCTATCACTTACGATACAGTTATTTGAAGAAACAGAATTAAAAACTTTATCATTGGTAATGGTAAAGCCAATAAGCAGAACCGAATTTATAATTGGAAAATTTTTTGGAACAATCTTAACGCTTTTTATGAATATTTTATTTATGTTTATAATTCTTTTATTTATTATTAAATTGCGGGGCGGCGATCCCTGGGATATAAAACTTTTTTTATCTGTTACTGGAACATTTTTAAGTTTATCAATTTTAACATCTGTTGCGCTTTTATTGTCTGTTATCACAACATCTATACCAGGTTGTATAATATTTTTATTTTTAATATATATCCTGGGACATTTGACAATCCATCTCAAAAATTTACAATATAAAATTACCAACCAAATTATTAATAGAATTATAGATATAATATATATTACAGTGCCCAATCTTGAATTGTTTAATTTGAAAGACAAAATTTATATGAATTTTTCACTTTTTACACCCGAATATGTTTTATTGATTTTTTTATATAGTGTCCTTTACATTATAATAATGCTTTTCATTACTATTGCAATATTTAATAAAAAAGAATTCTAAAATAACATGTTTAAAAAATTTTTATTTTCTTTTTTGCTTATAATTTTAATATTATCACTTTGTTTTATAAATAATAAAGCAACTTCTACCCTTATTGAAAATCAACCTGCCTGGTATTTTTTAAATTTGCACTCCTATAAAAAATTTATGCATGTTTTAGGGACTGCCTTTGGTTTAAGAGCACTGGTATCAGATTTTCATTATATTTCTTTCTTACAGTATTATGGAGATTTGCGTAACGCTAAAACAAGATATAAAGATTTATTAAATTATTTTAATGATGCAACAGATGCGGATCCGGGATTTGAATTTGTTTATTTATATGGTAGTGCCATTCTTGCTTTTAATTTAAAAAAATATGATGAAGCCACTGAACTTATTACTAAAGGACTAAATTATAATCCTAAAATATGGCGACTCAGGCTTTATCTTGCAGCAATTGGATATAAAGAAAAAGATAATAAAGAAAAATATGTTAAATTTTTAGAAGATGCAATAAAATATGAAGATCATCCTGCAATGATTGAAAGATTATTAGGAAACATTTATGAACAGATAAAATCACCTGATGAAGCAGCAAAATATTGGGTTTCAATTTATAAAAAGACAAAAGATAAAGCAACAAGGGAACATGCATATAACAGATTAATATATATGATGAGAAATAAACTGATAAATGATATTGACGAAATTTTAAAATAAAATGTCATACATAATTATAAAAGGAGCAAGAGAGCATAATTTAAAAAATATTAATTTACAAATTCCAAGGGATAAATTAGTGGTGATTACAGGAGTATCAGGATCTGGTAAATCCTCCCTTGCTTTTGATACAATTTATGCTGAAGGTCAGAGAAGATATGTGGAATCATTGTCTGCTTATGCTCGTCAATTTTTAAGTCAGATGCAAAAGCCAGATGTTGATTCCATTGACGGTTTATCTCCAGCAATTGCAATTGAGCAAAAAAGTGCTGGCAGTAATCCACGTTCAACAGTTGGGACAATTACTGAAATTTATGACTATTTACGGTTACTTTTTGCAAGATTGGGAACGCCTTATTGCCCTGATTGTAAGATTCCAATAAAATCTCAGACAGCCCAGCAAATAGTTGATAAAATTCTTGAATTAAAATCAAATAAAAAGATAATGATACTTTCTCCTGTTGTAAGAGGAAGAAAAGGGGAATATTCAAAACTTTTTTTGAAAATAAAAAAAGAAGGATTTTTAAGAATTCGTGTTGATGGGGTTTTTTATGATATAGATAAAAAAATAACACTTGATAAAAATAAAAAACATACAATAGAGATAGTAATAGATAGAATTATTGTAGATAATGAAAATAAACAGCGTATAAGCCAGTCGGTTGAACTTGCATTAAAAATAAGTGAAGGACTTGTTATAATAGCAGAAGAAAATAAAGAAGATGAATTGTTGTTCAGTGAAAAGTTGGCATGCCCCAATTGTGATTTTTCAATGCCAAAATTAGAACCAAGATACTTTTCATTTAATAATCCTTATGGCGCCTGTCCATCATGTATGGGATTGGGAAGCAAAGTTTCTATTGATATAGATATGGTTATTAATCCTGAATTAAGTATAAAAGCAGGAGCAATAAAACCATGGAGTAACCCTGAAAATTATTATTTTCATTTTTTAGAAGGATTGAGTAAACATATGGGATTCAGCTTAGATTTACCTTTTAAAAAATTACCTGAAAAGGTAAAAAATGCAATACTTTATGGACTTGATGAAAATATAAAATTTGATTATAAATTTAAAAATTATATGGCTGAATACAAATATTATGGCGAATTTGAAGGTGTTATACCTTATCTGGAGAGACGTTACAGAGAAACCGAAACAGAAAAAATCAGGGATGAAATATTTTCAAAATATATGACTGAAAAAGTATGCAATGAATGCAATGGTAAAAGATTAAAAAAAGAGTATCTGAATGTACTTATAGATAAAAAGTCAATAATTGATATTACTGAAATGTCAATCGGCAATGCATATAATTTTTTTAAAAATTTGAAATTAAATGACACAGAAGCCCAGATAGCAAAACATATTTTAAAAGAAGTAACAGAAAGATTAGAATTTTTAATCAATGTAGGGCTTTCTTATTTAACACTTGACAGAAAAGCAGGAACCTTATCCGGCGGAGAGTATCAAAGAATTCATCTGGCGACTCAATTGGGTGTTAAATTGATGGGAGTTTTATATATACTTGATGAGCCGAGCATTGGTTTACATCAAAAGGATAATGAAAAATTATTAAAAACTTTAAAGGCATTAAGGGATATTGGAAATACAGTTATTGTTGTTGAGCATGATGAAGAAACAATGTTGAATGCTGATTATATTATTGATTTAGGACCTGGTCCAGGTGTTCATGGTGGTGAAGTTGTTTTTGCTGGTGAATTAAAAGATTTGTTAAAATGCAAAGAGTCAATTACAACAAAATATTTATTAAACAAAGAAAAAATAAACATAAATATAAAAAAACGAGAATCAAAAAATTATTTAATTTTAAAGGGCGCAACAAAAAATAATTTAAAGGCAATTGATGTAAAATTTCCTTTAGGTAACTTAATTGCAATAACAGGTGTTTCAGGATCTGGGAAGTCATCATTAGTGATAGAAACTCTATATCCAGCTTTGATGTATTATGTTTATGGAGGTATTCATAAACCAGATGGTTTTAAGGAGTTATTAAACTGGAAAGGAATTGAAAGAGTTATTGTTATTGACCAAAGTCCAATAGGAAGAACACCGAGATCAAACCCCGCAACCTATACAGGTGTATTTACAGAAATTAGAAAACTATTTGCTATGACAAAAGATGCTAAAATACGCGGATATGATATTGGTAGATTCAGTTTTAATGTAAAAGGTGGCAGATGTGAATCCTGCCGAGGTGATGGGATAAAAAAAATTGAAATGCATTTTTTACCGGATATTTACGTTCCGTGTGAAGAATGTCAGGGAAAAAGATATAACAGGGAAACGCTTGAAATACTTTATAAGCGTAAAAATATATCAGAAGTCCTTGATATGCGTGTTGAAGAAGCTTTAGAATTTTTTTCAAATATACCTGTAGCAAAGAGAATACTTTCAACTTTAAATGATGTTGGACTCGGGTATATTAAACTCGGACAATCTGCACCTACTTTATCAGGTGGTGAAGCTCAGAGAGTAAAATTAGCATCTGAACTTTGTGTAAGAAATTCCGGGAGAAATTTATATATTCTTGACGAACCAACAACAGGTCTTCATTTTGCAGATATTGAAAATTTAATTAAAGTTCTAAATATTTTAGTTGAAATGGGAAATACTGTTATTATAATTGAGCATAATTTAGATGTCATAAAAAATGCTGATTATATAATTGATTTAGGTCCAGAAGGTGGAGATAATGGGGGATATATTGTTGCAGAAGGAAAAGTTCAGGATATTATTAATAACAAAAAATCTTATACAGGATTATATCTTAAAAAGCATTTAAAAAAATAAAAATTTCAAAATTTTAAAAATTTCAAAAAAACGCGTTTTTCTTTAATAATTTTTTCGTAAATTTTCGTTTTGATTTTACCAAATTATTTA
>DYJU01000112.1 GCA_020722985.1 Candidatus Methylomirabilis sp. | reverse complement strand
TAAAAGTCATATCTGGCACAATAACTTCTTCCCCTTCTTTTAAGCCAATTGCAGCCAGAGCAAGGTGTAGAGCTGCAGTACAGGAATTTACAGCAATAGAATGCTTACAACCAATATAATTTGAAAAATTTTTTTCAAATTCAACAGTCTTTTCTCCCATTGTAAGCCACCCTTTTTTTAAAATTTCCTCAATTGACTTAATTTCATTTTTTCCTATATATGGTTTATAAAACTTTATTTCTTTCAATTTTTATCTCCTCGAAACTTTTAGATTTTAAAACATCTTCAATCTTATATACATTAAAATTCTTTAATATACTAATAAATTTTTTCAAAAATCCTTTCCTTCCAAATCCCTGATGAAGTTTTACTCTCAAAGGTATTTTTATTTCCGATTTTTTAAATTCAAGAAAATTAAACTCATAAGGGTGAAAATAACAAACAAAATATTTATTAATTTTCAATGCTCTTTTTATCATCCATAAAATAAACCATTTTGGAAAAATACGATGATATCCTCCCCCTCCAATAGGAACCTTTAACCCAAAAAGATATGAAATTCCAATTGGGAATTCAAAAATATATTTATTATTATTTAAAATAATTTTTTTTGGACATGGTGGCCAGTGTTTTACTCCATACCTTTTAAGTTTTATTGGGAATATGCTTGCATCATAAGCAAAACCTAATTCAGACAACAGTTCAAGAAAATGGAAATTTTTCCTACTTAATGAAAAATCTGGAGCTCTAAAACCCAAAATATTTTTTCCAATTATATCTTCTAAGATTTTTTTTGATTTTAAAACATCTTCTTTAAAATCATTATCTGACATTAATAAAAGATTCTTATGCATAAAGCCGTGTGATGCAATTTCATGCCCTTGTTTTTGTATTTCTTTTATCAAAAATGGAAAAGCTTGTGCAAATTTTCCAGAGATAAACATAGTTGCCCTACAAGAATGTGAGGAAAGAATATCTAATAAAAATTCAACATTTCTTTTAGAATTATCATTTACTGGTAAAGAATTATCCCATGTAGATTGAAACCAATCTTCTACATCAACTGTTAAAATAAGATAATCATTATTTTGCATTTAAACTATCCTATACCTTTAGCAATAAATGGACCTAAAAATCTTGTAAAAAAAACAGGTAATTTTTTCCATAAGTTTATTGCCAACTTATATCTTGGATTATTAGGCGAAACATTTAAATAGCTATTAGCAGAAAATGTATAAATTTGATAATTTAATATTTGATCTATTGTTCCCCATTGTTTTTTAAAATTATAAGTGCTTGAATTAACAGTAGATCTTCCAAAACTAAAAATTTGAATAGATTTTTCAATACATCTTTTTAAAATTTCCCAATATAGCATATTATTAGGACAATATTTAAAAAAATCCCTTATTGAAGAAGCCCAGGGAACTTCCAAAGTGTTCTTAAAATAAATTCCTACTGCCCCGCCAATTGGTTTATTATCTTTGTATAAAACTATAAGTTCTGATTCTTCCTTAAAAATATTTATTAAGTTTTTAAAAAATAAAAATGGAAGTTGAGGCGAACCCAAATCTCTCATATTTCTTAAATAAACAAAATAAAAATCTTTTATATTACTTTTTTCAAAAGATATAGTTATATTTGATTTTAATGCTTTTCTAATTTGATTTCTCAATTTTGAATCAAAACTTTTCCATAAAATATTCTCATTTTCTGGAAGATAAAGATATGATAAAATTTTTTCTTTTTTTTCAAACAACAATTCTGAATCAATTTTTTTTGAATTTCTAATTTCTATATATTTAGGTTTAATATCATTCCATATATTTTTTAAATTATCAAGTAAATAATTTGAAGCCCCTGAATCTTCGGCTAAAATTCCGCAAGTATCAGCAAAAGCAATTGAAACAAAATATTTTCCAAAAAAAACAGATTTAATTAAAGTTAATGGCAAAAATGCTTTTATTTCTTTATTTTTTTTAATAATAATATTATAATTATTGTAATCAAATGTTTTAGTAATTAGTTCTTGCCATTTCCTTGAATGGTACGGAGAAGAGGCAGGATGATTTTCCAAAAAATTTTCTAAACCATCATCCCAGCCATAGAAAATATCAAAGTGATCTTCAAATACTTCTTTTTTCTTAATTGGTTCTTTTATCCACCACATTTTTTAATGTTTTATACAATTCCGCAGCCATTTTTTCATTAGAAAAATTTAAAGTAACAAAATTTTTTCCATTGATTCCCATTTTAATTCCTTTTTCTCTATTTTCATAAAAATATTTTATTATCTTAGAAATTTCTTCAGGATCTTCTGGTTTTGCCCATAATCCGCATTTTGCGATTTCAATAATTTCTTTTGCCTCCTCCCCTGCAGCCAATAAAATAGGTTTTGCAGAAGCCATTGAATCTAAAAATTTATTTGGTAATGCACCGTTATAAGCAGGAATATTTTTTAGGGAAACTATAGATAAATCAGCCATTGCATATACTTCTGGCATTAAGTATTTTGGCTGAGGATCTATAAAAATGACATTATCCAAATTTAAGTCTTTTGATTTTTTTATAAGCATCTCCTTATCCTCACCCGAACCAACAAACACAAATTTTATATCATTATAATTTCTTAATAAATTGCAGGCATCAATTATTTTATCAAGAGCATTTGATATTTGATGATTTCCTGCATATAAAATAACAAATTCATCTTTTATGCCAATTTTTTGCCTAAATCTATTTTTTTCAATATTGTTATTAAAAAGATTTAAGTTTACACTATTTGGAATAACCTTTATTTTTCTTTCACAAATATTTCTTTTTAATATTCCCCTTTTTATTCCTTGAGTAACTGTTATTATTAAATCTGCTTTTTTATAAAGAAACTTCATACAATTTTCCATCAGTGAAGATAATATTCCTTTTTTTAAAAGTCCCTCTTGAATTAAATCTTCCGGCCAGATATCTCTTACCTCCAAGATAAAGGGAACTCTTTTAAATAAGCTTAATAAATATCCTGAGATAGCAGCAAATGGCGAAGGAGAAGATGCATAAACAATCGAAACTTTGCCAGTAGCTAAACCTGCAATAAAAGACAATACCATAAATATAAAATGGTTTAAAAATTTATTCAAAAATGAGTTGAGATTAAAAAATCCCGAAACTCTAATTATTTTAACTCCTTCATATTCTTCTTTACAAAAAAGCAAATTGTTTTTATATTTATTAAGTTTTTTTCTTGTAATGTGACTATACATTCCCGAAATTAATTGATTTTCAATTCTTTCTTTTTTAAGAATTGATAAAATTTCAAGTGGTTTAGTAAAGCCTGGCTGCGAATGATCAAATGCATACTGATGTATATACAATATTTTCATTTTAAGTTCCTTCTAAAAATTTCAATTATTTTATCTTTCTCTTTTTCATTTAAAAAAGAATGTAAAGGCAACACAACCATCCTTTCTACTGCATATTCTACATTTGGAATTTCAGTTCGTTTTTCTGAGATGCTGAGAATTTTATTTAAAGATATTCTATCGTACATCTCAGAAACATTTATCCCAACTTCTCTTAAGCATTTTAAAATTTTTTTTCTTTTTTCTACTTCTTTGACAAGAACTGGATACCTTAAAAATACTGGCTTTGAATTTGGATTTTCCATTGGAATTAAAATATTTCTAAAATTTTCTAAATAATTGGAATAAAAATCATAATTTTTTTTTCTATCAATAGTTATTTCCTCAAAGTCATCAAGCAAAAATTGGCCTAATTTTGCCCTTATAGAATAAAAAGGAGAAATTTTAAAATCTGTCAATTCGTCTTTTCGTTGATACTTTTTTTTCCATATGTAATCTAAAACCCCATTATATTTCGACTTTACAATTAAATTTAATATAAATATCTTAAAAAAAAGGAAAATTTGATTTATTAAATTTAAATTCTTATTTTGTTTTATATCAAAAAATGAAATTAAATCATTGCTATTTATCCCAAGAGCTCCTCCACCATACAAAGACAAAACTTTTGACATCCCAAAACTAAAAATAGAAAAATCTCCAAAAAGACCTGTTTTTTTTCCATTTATTTCAGCACCAAAACTTTGAGCACAATCTTCTATAGAAAATATATTTGGATATTTTAAAACTTCGGAGGGAAAACCATAAAGATCTGCTTTTAAAATTGCAATTGTATCATCACTTAAAACTCTCTCTATACTTTTTTTTTCAATGCTATAACTACCTAATTCAATGTCACATAATATTGGCTTTAAACCTGCTTTTCTTATAGCATTTGGAACAGATGGGCATATAAATGCAGGTATTATTACCTCTTTTTTATTTGATATTTTAGATAGATTAAAAATACAATAATAAATCGCCTCTCTCCCAGAGCCAAAAAACAAAATCTTTTTTATTCCTAAAAAACTTTGGAGTTTTTCGTTAAAATAATCCAAAGATTTTTTTGGATTAAATATTCCAAGGATTGACTTGAATATATCAATCTGCTTGATAGGAGTTGCGACAGGAACACCCATTTTCAGCATATCAGCTTAAACCTTTATAAAAATCTATAAGTGTCTCTTTTGCTATTTGCCAATTGTATTTTTCTTCAAATAATTTTTTGGATTTTTCCTGGCATTTTGCTAAAAAATTTTTATCAAAAAACTTTTCTATTGCTTTTTTGATCTCCTCTTTTTTTGCTTCTTCTATAAGAATTCCTATCTGCTCTTTTTCTACAATTTCACCAATTTCCCCAACGCTTTTCATTGCTATCATTGCCTTTCCACCAGCTATTGCTTCAAACAATTTATTTGGTGCTGAGAAATAAGAGTTTTTGTTTTTTTGATCTAAACAATAGTATATTACATCAGAAATAATAGTAATTTCAGGAATTTTTTCAGAAGGTATCTCTCCAAGATATCTGATATTTTCAATATCCTTTATTTCTTTTTCTATAGTACTTTTTTCTTCTCCCATTCCAGCAAGTATTAATATTACATTTTTTAATTCCTTTACTGTCATTAACAAGGGAATTATATTTCTTTGTTTATAAAAACCACCTGCATAACAAATAACCAATTTAGAATTATCTATACCATATTTTTCTTTTAGCAAATTTATATTTTCAGATGAATAATTAAAATCATCTCTGTCTTTCCAATTTCCTACAATATGTATATTTCTCCCACCTCTTTTTATTAATGAACTTGCTAATCTTTCTCCAACCGTTATAATTCCGTCACACCTCTTTATTAAGAACTTTTCTATTTTTTTTAACATATATACTGCCCATTTGGGTAGCTTACCATCCATTTGATCAGGGTAACTTTCATGAGCATCATAAATTAACTTTGTTTTCTTCTTTAAAGAAATAATAAAACCTATTGGGAGTGTATCAAGGTCATGGCAATGAATAAAATCAAAATTTATTTTTTTTGATATACTATAACAATCCTTCCAAAATAGCATTTGTTTAAAAAATTTTTTCATA
>DYJU01000111.1 GCA_020722985.1 Candidatus Methylomirabilis sp. | reverse complement strand
AACCAAACGGTGCACACCTGCTTCTGCTTTTAAGAATCCATAAGCATAGTTCCCTTTAATCAGAACTGTACAGCTTTTTATACCTGCTTCTTCTCCAGATAATATTTCGAGAATTTGCACTTCCCACCCCTGTCTTTCACAAAATCTTATATACATCCTTAAAAGCATTTCTGCCCAGTCTTGGGATTCCGTTCCACCTGCACCTGGATGGATTGAAATATAAGCATTGTTTTTATCAATTTCTTCTTTAAAGGTGAGTTTTAAAAGGTATTCTTTTTGTTTCTCTTCCCAAATTTTACAAAATTTTTCAATTTCAGAATCTACATTTTCTCCTTCCTTTTTAAGTTCAAGCAAGGTTTCAATTTCTTCTTTTGCTTCTTTTAAAGTTAAATAATCACCTTTTTTTTCTTCTAAATACTTTTTATCTTTCAGAAGTTTTATTTGCTTTTCTTTTTCTTCCCATACAGATGGGTTTTCCAATTCCTTATTAATTTTAGATAATTTTTCTTCAAAGTTTTCTTCTTCAAAGAAACCTCTTTAGTTTATTAAAATTTTCAAGAATCTTATCTATTTCCATGTCTACATTTTAATTTAAAATGGAAAAATAATCAAGGTTTTATTCATGAACAGTGAAGGGTGAAGCGTGAAGCATCGTTATCTATGTTGCATATGCATCATCTCTCAGTGGTCATTGAGAGGGGCTATCAAACACATTTATAGGGGTAATGCTTTTATAACTCTTTTAAAAAATAAGATAAACTAAACTTAAACTCAACTTAACGCAGTTCTATAATCAAACTAAATAATTTTTGCTCTTATAGAAAATAATTCACGCAGGCAACGATCACAGATAGGGGTTTTTATTTTTCTTTGACCTAATATATATTACTCCAATTTTTAAAAAATGAAGATAGGGGATGGATAAAAAATTATTTGGATTTTTTATATATTTTTGATAAAATAAAACTGAAAGGAGATTCAATATGAAATATTTACTTATAATTTTAATTTTTCCTCTTTTTATTTTTTCTCAAGATATTTTTTTTAGTAATTATCCCTCAAATGTTTCTGGAGGAGAAGGGGCAATAATAAATCCTTCGTCTATGCCAGAGCTGGAGGGATTTCAAGTCTTTTCAAGTTTAAATTATTCCTTTGAAAAAACAAATTTTGGAAATTATTCATCAAGAGAAGAAAAAACCTTTAAGGGTGCAATTTCTGCTTCTGTAAATATTACAGAAGATATTGCAGTTGGGGCATCTATCTTCCCACTATTTTTTCAAAACAGCAATTTTAAAGAAGATGTTCCATTTAGATTTGATTTAAGAAAATTTGAATACAGTGCAAAAGAAATGAGGGGTTCAATTGGAATAAGGGTTATGAATAATTTAAATGTTGGCTTTTCTCTAAGACAAATTGATTTGGATTTATCCTTGTCAAAAAGTGAGCTTTCACCAGAGTTAAATGGTTTATATTATGAAGTTCAAGGTTCTTATAAAGGTTCAAAAAAAGACATAAGTTACGAACTTTCAAGTTTATATAAATATAAAGATTTCAAATTTGCATTTATCTTTAGACCCCAAACCAAAATTATTTATAATTATAGCGATTTTTCTGTGGACTTCCTTCCCTTAGGTGATATCCCTGAAGATATTTTGAAAACTTTAAAAACTTATTATCCATCAGGTGGAGTTAGAACAGAAGCAATCATCCCACAGGAAATAATAATTTCAGGAACAAAATTTATTAAGGATTTTGAAACTTCAATTTGCTTGACTTGGACAGGATGGTCTTCCTGGGAAAATATAGAATTAGATTATAAAAATGAAACAGTTGATCCATCAACAGGGGAAGATGTTTTAAAAGATCAAGAAATTGATTTAAAATTTAAGAATTCATTTAAATTAAAAACTCTCATCTCCTATGAATTTTCAAATAAATTGAAGACATATTTTGAAATTTTACTGAGGGAAAAAATTACAGAAAAAGCTTACTTTGCTGGTTTGGAGATGGGAAATGGTGCAGAATTCACGCTTGGAGCTTCTTATCCTTTAAAATATTCAATCTTTGATGGGAAAGTTTTTGGTTATTATACTTTTTCAATTTATGAAAAAAACAATGATTTTGATTATAAAAAGAATTTCTTAGGAGCAGGGTTATCCTTTTCCTTTTAATATTTTCTATAAAGAATCTGCTTATTTTAACTCTTGATACAACAAGGGCAGACCATTTATCCTGCTATAGCTATAAGAGCAATACAACTCCATACCTTGAAGAAATTTCAAAAGAAGGAATATTATTTGAAAATGCCTATTCTCCGGTCCCTTTGACTTTGCCTGCACACATATCAATTTTTACAGGTCTATCACCTTTTGAACACAAAATCTTTTTAAATGGACAATTTTACAAGATAGATAAAGGCTATTTGCCTTTTTTGTTTAAAGAAAGAGGATATAAAAATTGGGCTTTTTTATCTTCTTCTATTTTAGATAGAGTTTTTGGGCTTTCAAAAGGATTTGACTTCTATGAAGATAATATAAACAATGAAAGAAGGTGCGAAGATACATTAAATATTTTTAAAGAAAAATTAAAGGATTTAAAAGAACCATTTTTTTTATGGATTCACTTTTTTGATCCCCATACTCCTTATACACCACCAGAGGTTTATAGAAAAAAATTTTTAAATCCTTATGATGGGGAAATTGCATATATGGATTTTTGCATTTCAGAATTGTTTAAAATTCTACCTGAAAATACAATAATTTTAATAATTGGAGACCATGGGGAACTTTTAGGTGAGCATGGTGAAGCAGAACATGGTGTTTTATTATATGAAGGTGGAATAAAAGTACCCTGTATTTTAGTTAATCCAGAAATTAAAAATAAAAAAATTTCAAAACCAGTTTCCTTTAATGATATTTATAAAATAATCATTAGTTATTTTTTTGAAAATAAAAATCTAAGTGATATTATAAATAAATTGGAAGAAAAGCCAATAATTTCTTCTTCTTTATATGGAAAAGAGGTCTTTGGTTTTGAGCCATCAAAGTCAGTTATTTTTAATAATTTTAAGCTAATTTTATATAGTGAAAAAAATTTTAAACTTTTTAATTTAAAAAAAGATCCAAAAGAAGAAAAGGATATGTCAAAAGAAAATTTAGAAAAAACAAGAGAACTCATTAAAATATTAAAAAACTATAAGTTTCCAGAAACCTTAAGCAGTTTTGCCAGTGAAAGTGAAAAAATTTTAAAATCCCTTGGTTATCTTATGCCTTCCAAGAGGGAAGATTTAAAAGATCCGGAAAGGGGAGTTCTTATTGAAAAAAAGGTTAAAGAAGCAATTGAAAAAATTTCTTATAATGACTTTAAATCAGCAGAAAAAATTTTAAAAAGTGTTTTACAAGAATTCCCTGCCCATGGAGAAGCACTATCTGCATTGGGCAAACTTTATCTTTCTTTAGGAGAAAATGAAAAAGGGCTTGAAGTATTCCAAAAATTGATTTCTTTAAGAAAATATGATGTTATAACTAATTTAAGATATGCACAAGCCCTAATTGCAAATAAAAAATTTGATGAGGGTGAAAAGATTTTAGAAAACTCTCTTTCCATAAATCCAAGATTAAAGGAAGTTTATGGGGAACTTACAAAAATTTATTCTTTGAGAAATGAAAAGGAAAAGATTTTAAATTTACAAAAAAAGGCAGAGGAAAATGGTATAGAAGATTTTTATCTTTTATTTGAAATGGGAAAAATATTGGAAAGTGAAAAAAAGTATGAAGAAAGCTTTATCTATTACCATAAATCTTACAAACTTGATCCAGTAAACCTTGAAGTACTTTTGGCTCTTTCAAGAGCTTTAATAAAAAAAAGAAATCCAAAACTTTCAATTTTTTATTTAAAACAGTTTTTAAGGATTTATCCAGATAATATCCAGGCAAACTATTTATATGGAATATTGCTTTACAATTTGGAAAGCAAAAAAGATGAAGCAAAAATTTACTTAAATAAAGCCTTAAATTTATGCAACAGCATAGAATTATGCAATAAAATTAAAGGAATGATTTTAAAAATTGAAAATAATGAAAAAATAAATTTGGAGGAGGCTCTATTATGAGAGAGTATATAATAGATTTTTTTATAAAATGCAAGAAATAATTTATTTTTTGCCTGGACAGGGCTCAGAAGTTCCTGGTATTGGAAAAAAATTGCTTAATAAATTCAAAGAAGCAGAAAAATATTTAAAGATTACTGAAGAAATTTGGGGTGAAAATTTAAAGGAAGTAATAATAAAAGAAAAAGAGATAATTACAGATATAAAATATAGCCAACCAATCCTTTGCTGGTACTCATTTTCATTAGGATTTGCTTTAAAAAATAAATATAAAATAAAAATACTTGTGCCTTACAGTTTGGGCGTTTTTCCTGCCATTGCTTTATCTGAAATGCTTCCTTATGAAGATGTTTTAAAAATTTTAAAATTCAATTTTGATAAAGTAAATGAATTTAATATAAAAGGGAAACTCTTATATGTTTCGGGGTATCATATAAAAGAAGCAAAAATAAATTTAAATAAAATATTTTTTTCTTCAATAAATCATCCCTTATCTTATACAATTGGAGGAGAAGAAGGAGATATAATAAATGCTTATAACTTTTTAAAAGATAAGGCATTTTCATTAAAAATCCTCCCTTCTCCCTGGGCAATTCATACACCACTGCTTAAAAAAATCTCTACTCTTTTAGAAAAAAATGAAGGTTTATGGGAAAATTTAAAAGATGGAAATATAAAGATTTTAAGTCCCATTGATTTAAGAATAATTGAAGACAAAGAGAGTGGAAAATTTTTGCTCATCCATATTATAAGTAAAACTATGCTTTTTAATTCCGTATGCAAAAAACTTAAAAAAGAAGATTCAATTTTTATTGAAGGCTCTGAAAGTAATTTTTTTCAAAAAATTTTCAAATTGCATAAAAGAGAAATAAAGGTTTTGGAGGGGATAAATGAAATTTAAAATAAAAATTATTTTTCTTATCTTTACCATTTTTTCAATTTTATCTCCTTCCCAAACATTAAATACATATTTTATTCCAACAAGAGATGGAATTTTGCTTTCCACAGATATATATTTCCCTTTTTCTTTTTCAGAGCCATTACCTGTAATTATAATGAGAACTCCATATGGAAAAGAAAATTTAAGTGAATTTGGGTTCTATTTTTCATTAAAAAACTATATAGTTGCAATTCAAGATACAAGAGGGCATGGAAAATCTCAAGGTGAGCCATCTGGATTTTTAAAAGAAGGAGAAGATGGTTTTGATACAATAAAATGGATAGAAGAAAAAGATTGGTGTAACAAAAAAATTGGTTTGCTTGGTGCATCAGCCCTTGGAATAAACAATTATTTATTGCTTTCCACAAATCCACCATCTTTGAAAACAATCATATCCCTTGTTGCAACCTCTGATTTATATGAATATGCTGCTTATCCAGGAGGTGTTTT
>DYJU01000023.1:21441-31294 GCA_020722985.1 Candidatus Methylomirabilis sp. | reverse complement strand
AAAAGTCTTTTGACATCATCGTAGTTATCTGTGATACCTATCGCGTAGTTGAAAGATCCCAAAAAAAACTTTAACTTCCAAATAATTTTTAAATCGAATTTTCTAACCTCTTCCGACACTTCCAAAATTTCTTCTTCATTTTTTAATGATTTGTAAACTTTCTTTTTTGCTTTCATTTTTGCCTCCTTTTTAATTGTTTTGATGTTATTATATACAACATAAAATCTATGTCAAGACCCCTTTAAAAAATTTTTTTTAAATATCCTGAAAATCGTAATTTACAAAATAAAAAATTTTTATTTTTTTTTATTTTTTTTACATTTTTTTATTTTTTTTAATTAGTATGTCTAAATATCCTTGAAATAATAATTTACAAAATCTCCTTTTTGTCAAATTTCTATCAACTGTAAATTATATTAAATTCAATATTTACAATGTATGATAGTTTCGGATGCATTGTAAATATCCTTCGGATGGTAATTTATACCTTTTTAAAATTTGACAATTTTTATAAAAATTTTATATTTTATAAATATCGGATTTTTATATATTTACATTTTTTTATTTTTTTTTATATTTTTTTTTATATTGTTTTTTATACTTTTTTTTTTATACTTTTTTTATACTTCTTTTTTATATCCAGGTAATATATCCAGGTAATATATCCAGGTAATATATCCAGGTAATATCACAAAAAAACATCTATATAATTATTTTTATAATTATTTTTAATTTTAATTTTAATTTTATTTATATTTATAATTATATTTATAATTATTTTTATTTATATTTTTATTTATAATTGTTTTTATAATTGTTTTTTATGACATCTAAAAGAAGTAAAAAAAGCCATATGCCTGAAAAACGCAAATACAAGCCCGCTGTGGCATTTTTTTAAAAAAGTAGTATCTTTACCTACCTTGAACTGAGATCGTCAATCCTAACCCAAATTTGAAAGGATTTTAACCATCCCGGAATGTGTCGGTAATACTTATATAATTATTTTTTAATTTTAATTATAAAAATTTATTTATAATTATAAAAATTATACTTTTAATTAAAAAATATTTTTTTAATTATTTTTATATTTTTCTTCTTTTAAACTGCTCGCATATTGAATATTCTTTTTTTTCTTTTTCTTTTTCTTTATATATATATATATATATATTATATATATATTCTTTTTCTTTTTCTTTATATATATATATATATATATATATATATATATTATATATATTTATATAAGTATATTATATAAGTATATATATTATATATATTATATTATATAAATATATTATTTATATATATTTATATATATATTATATTATACTTAATCACATATATATATATATATTATATATATTATATCACATATATATTATATATATATATTATATATTATTATATATTATATTTATATATATTATATTTATTTATTTTATTATTATTTATATTATTATTATTATTATTATACTATTATATTATTATATTATTATATGTGTTTTTTATTTTTTTTAAGTAAAAGTTTAATTTTTGGTTGTAAGTCATAAAATTTCAGGGAGTTATCTGAAGTTTCAATCTAAAACATCAAGGTAATCTATCCTTTTTTATGTTATTATTATTATTATAAGTATTATTGTTATTATAAGTTATAGTGTAAAGATAATGTTATTGTTAAATATTGTATAAAGATAATGTTATTATTGTTGTTGTTGTTGCAATATTCGCAGGGATTGGTGCATTTTTTTTTATTATAAGGGGCTTTTTGTGCAAGATTTGCAGAGATAAGGCTGGTATATTTTATTAAATATTTAATAATAATAAATATTTGATAAATAATGGATATATTCAAAGTGGCACCACGGGGAAGGAAAATTTTCAGATTAGGATTGCATGCTGTTCTCAGGAAATTTGACCCAAAAAAATTGAGGTTGACAATTTTAATTTTTTATTTATAATAAAGTTAAGGAGGTTTTATGATTTATTTTCTTCTTGTAATTTTAGTTTTTTTTCTTAGTGAATTGGCTTTAATAGTATGTAATAAATGGTTGCCAGTTTGGTTTTGTCATCATTTAGATTGGCATCTTCAGCCGCATATGCTGAGTTTTAATGGGAACACTCTTAAAGGTAAATGTCCGAGATGCGGGAAAGAGGTTTTTATGGATTCAATGGGGGATTGGTTTTGAGTTATTGGTTGACAAATTTAATTTTTTATTTATAATATAATTATGAAGCGATTTAGAGAGTTAAGTGAGCGAGACAAGTTGAGGGTGTATGCTTTTAATTATGGAAATGTTATGATGATAGCGGAGTATTTGAATGAAAAATATGGGGAGGGGTTATCTTATTTAGATGTTATAGAGGATTTAGACAGGGAGAGTGTTGAGTTTTTGGGGAAATTGAGGGAAGCGTTGATGATAAGGTTGGACTATGTAGTGAAGAAGAATTTAGGTTTAGGGAATTCTATGTATGATTTGAAGGTAGCGAGTAAGATACATCCAGATTACAAAGAGGAAGGGCGAGGTGGTTTGAGGGTTGATTCAATTAGTATAACCAATCAATATTTAAGTGGAGTGAATGAGAAGTTAAAGAGAGTTGGGACGAAGGTTAAGATAGACAAGTTATTAAAATCAGAAGGCGGAGATGCCGAGAAAGAAGCGTGATCGTTTTGTTGATGTAAAGAGTGAAGTGGATTTAGCGGAGATAAAGGCTGGGTTGAAGAAGGATTTTTTATTTTTTGCGTCGTTTTGTTTTCCGCATTATATCAATGTTCCATTTGATACTTTCCACAGGGAGATTACGGACATTATAGAGGACGAGAATGAGAAGAAGGCTTTAATATTACCCAGGGGTTTTGGCAAGACTACATTGGGGATGTTGATTCTTTTATGGCATATATTAACGAAGGACAATCATTATATTGTTGTAGTTGGGAACAATTTAGACAAGGCTAAGCAGAACTATATTTTGCCGATCAAATATGAGATAGAGAACAACTCAATGTTGAAGACTTTTTTTGGCGGATCGGGCGATTTAATTGGTAATATTTGGGGTATGGAGAAATTGGAATTTCAAATACGGGATGAGGAAGGGAATACGCAGATGAAGTGTATTCAGCCTTTTGGTGTTGGGCAGAGTATAAGGGGAACGAGGTATTTGCAATACAGACCAGATTTTATATTGGCGGATGATATTGAAGATGATCAGCAAGTTAAGAATGCAGGGCGTAGAGAGGAGATAAAAAATTATTTTTATGAACAGGTATATCCAGCGTTAGACAGAAAAGGGGATGTATATAGTGATGCTGTTTTTGGTGCCAAACCTAAGTTAGTTGTTATCGGGACAATTTTACATTATGACAGTTTTTTAATAAACCTGGAACAATTCAATGGGAAAGGTTGGAGTGTATATAAAAGAGGTTGTTGGTATACAGATGAAAAGGGTGTAAGACAAAGTTTGTGGTCTACAAGATATACATTGGAATATTGGGATGAAATTTTTAATAAATTCAAAGAAGAAGGAAGGGAACGGAGTTTTTTACAGGAATATTTAAATGAAGTTTTGAATGATGATGATAGAGATATAAAAACGAGTAAAATACAATACTATAATTTAGAGAATGCTGAGGAAGTTCGTAAGAGTTTAGATGTTTATATTGGTGTAGATTTGGCTTTACACGGTAGTGGTCAAAGTTTGAAACTGATAAGTCGTTTAGATTTTAATGCTATTGTTGTTATTGGTATAGATACAAAAACGGGCAATGTATTTGTGCTTGATGTAGACAAATTTAAGACTCAAGATATATATGAAACCATAAACAGGGCTTTTGAAATGGCTACAAAATGGTTGCCCAAAAGAATATTTTTTGAAAAAATTGGTATGCAAAGATGGTTTGAAACATTATTATTAAACAGAATGAATGAGACTGGTATTTTTTTTACAACAAAAGAAATATCGCATCATTCTACCCAGAAAGAAGAAAGAATAAGAATGTCCGTAAAACTTATAGTGGAACAAGGAAGATTATTCCTACCTACTGGTGAAAAAGGTATGCTTGTATACGATGAATTATTTCAATTCCCCTTAGGCAAACACGACGATGTGATAGATGCTCTTGCTTTAACTATTATCGGTAGTTCTGTAAGGCTATCTTTTATGGATAAATTAGATAAAGCGATGAAAGAGACAAAACATAAAACATCGCATTTATTAGATTGGTTAAAGAAGAAAATACAAACAGAAGATGAGGAAGATGGAGTTTGGGACAATGGCGATGAAGAAGATAGAAGTGAACATTATTATGTATAATTTTAAAATGGAGGGAAAATGTCTTTTAAAGAAGAAAATATAACTCAATCGGATAGTGGCATAATTACTTTACAAAATTGGGATTCATTGACCGAAGATGAGATAACTACCATAGTATTACAAAAATATAATTATGCGAGAATGCATCCAGTAAGACAGGGGAGAGAATTGATATGGGAGCAAGCATATAAATATTATTCTGGTAATTATGTTTTAAATGATGCGAAGGGTAAAAGACCAAAAGAGCGAGCATTAAAAACACAAACTTTATTTATTTTAATTGAAAACCTTGTGGCGAGGTTATCTCGTATGTTGATTTATAGCGGAAAGATTGTAGAGGTAGAACAAGGTTCAGCGGAAACACCAACCAAATATGTTAAGTTTTTAGAAAGTTGGATACAAGAAATTTTAAATAAAAAAGAAAATAGAATTAAGAATAAATTAAATGTTTTATTAAAGCAATATTTGGTATTTGGGAATGCTTGTTTAAAAGTAGGTTGGTATCAAAAAACGATTAAAGGGAGAAAATATAGAGTAGTAGACCCTAACACGAAATTAAGTTATGTTCAGGAACAAGATATCACTGAAAAATATCCCTATTTTGATGTTGTAGATATCAGGAATGTATACCCCGATCCAGATGCTACCACAGATACTGAGATTACTTATGTGGTTCAATTGGTCAGACAAAAATTATCTACCATTATCAGAAATTATAAAGATAAATTTATTAACATAGATAAACTTATAAAGTTTACCAAAGAAAATAAACTTTCGACCGATTCTGCGAATAAATTAAAAAAAATAAAAAATGCAGGCAAAACTTTTGAATCTATCAACATCTCATATAATGAAGATAAAAATGACCCGACGATTGATATGTTATTTTATTATGAAGAAGATAGAGTTATAGTTGTTGCCAATAAAGTTGTATTATATAACGGCGAAAATCCTTATTGGAACAAAAAAATACCTTTTATTTTCTTTGGTGATTATTCTTTGTTTAATACATACTATGCAATGGGAGAGGTGGAAAATGGTGGCGATTTACAAGAAGCGGAAGATTTGTTAACACAGATGACTTTGGATTATATGAAAGCAGTGTCAAGATTGAAATTGTTGGTTCCATCAGGAAGCAAGATAGATGAGCCTTCTTTAAAATCAATGGATAACAGTGTTGTAAGGGCGGATTTGCCAGCCGAAATTCAACCACTAAATATTCCTGCTATAAATATAAGCCCAGCGATAGAAACCATAAGGGTTGTCACTAAAAAGTTAGAAGATTTGACAAGTATGACAGAATACATAAGAGGTTTAACCCCTGTCCATCAGGAGACTGCGGCAGGCACCTATGAATTTTCCGAAGCAGGCAATATAAAGTTTTTATCAAAAATAGACTTATTAGAACCGATGCTGGTTGAATTGTGCGAATGGCTGAAAGATTTACAACATCAATATATGGATGATACCGAAGAACATAAAATAAAAGATAGTCTCGGCACGGAACAATGGGAACAAATAACCCCAGAAATTTTCGGTTATAAATATAAGTATAAATTTATAGGTTCTGCAAATGCACAAAATAAAAATATTCTGTTTAATAAAGCAATGACTTTACTTAATATGTTCTCTGGCAGACCTGATATTAACCAAGATTATTTACTTGAATATACTTTGACACTGGCAGATTATCCAAATCTTAATATTGAAAAACTCATAAAATCGCAACAAATAAACGGAGTAGATAGAATATTACATAATCAAGCAATTAACCTCACAGGACAACAGACACAAACAACAGAGAATCAACCACAAATACCGCCAGAAGAGCAGGCAAGACTTCAAATGAGTGAAGCAAATAATCCATTAAATATCTTAAATGGAGGATTGCATCTTCCAGATACGGGTATAACAGGAGGCGAATAATATGACTATTCAAGACATTGAAGATTATCATATAGACGAAGAAATATATTCAACTTTATATAGTTATGATGTTATAAGAAAATATAAGTTATATTTAAAAACAATAAGAGAACTTTCTATTTACCAATTCAAAAACAATGATATAACGGGTGATTTTTTAAAAGGACAATTGGTTTTGTTGGATAAATTAGAAAATGTTTTTGAAAGTATGAAAGAGGAAAAAACGGAATGATGTTAATAATAAATAAAAAATTTATTATTGACAAAATAAAATAATAAGTTATAATAATAACAAAAGGAGGAATTTTATGTCAGATGAAAAAACTCTTACCGCAATGCAAGAGCAAGAACAGATTATTAAACAAATGTTTGAAAATGCTTCAAAATCATTAAATGATGAAGCACAAAAAAACAAGACAGAAGAAACAAAAGACAATTCTGAGAAAACAGAAGAAAACACGAAGAATGGCAAAACAATAGAAAACCCAGATGAAAAAGAAAACAAAGAGGGTGAAGAGGGAAATGCTGGAGAAAAAGACGAAAAGAAAACAGAGGAGAAATCCGAAGAGAAAAAAGAGAAAGAAGAGGATACTACAAAAAAATTACTTGTTGATCCAGAAAAGTATGGATTTATACCCAAAAAGTTTTTTGTTTTAGAAGATGGGAAGTTAAACTTACAAAAAACTATTGAAAAACTTGCCTTCTCTTATACCAATGTGGAAAGTTATGCCTCAAGGAAAAACAATGAAAATGAAAAATTAAAAAAGATTTTGGAAGAAATCAATTCCAAACAAAAAGAAGATGATTTAACAGAAGCAGAGATGGCTGAATTGTATGATAATCCAAAAGCATTTCTTAAAAAATATGCAGAAAAGATAAAGAAAACGCAAGTTAATACAGAAAAACCAGATGCCAATGAAGATTTATTATATGCAACAAATAAATGGTGTTTAGAGAATGATGTTGATGAAAAAACCCGTGCAGATATGGGGCAATTATTTACGCAATTATCGGAACAAGAGAAAGCCACTTGGGCTAATCTCCCGATCGAAAGTTTATTGGAGTATTTAAAATTAAAGGTTGAGAACAAGCGTTTTAAAGAACAGAAAGGGACACCATATAAGCCTCAACCCCCATTGGATATGAAGAAAGGCGTTTCTACCGCCACAAGTGTCAATAAAAAAACATTGGCACCAGATCAAGAAGCGATTATAAGAATGTTTGGATTCCAGCCAGATGAAGTGAATATCAATGAAAAAAAGGAGGTTTAATGTTTAGATTTATAAAAAAAGATAGGCTATTTTTACACAAAGAATATAAACCAGTAGGACTTTCGGGTTTAAAAGATGAGGAAAAACCTAATCTTAGTATCCCTGTGGAATGGGATGGATCATATTGGAGAACGGTAGATAATCTTATTTTATGTTTTATCCCAGATAGTGAATATGAAATAAAAGCACAGGAAAATGTAAAAATGGCAAATGAAAATGAAGCAAAAATTAGTAAAAACATTACAAAGACCAAAAAATAATTAAGGAGGAAATATGAATTTTGAACCAGTTCACGGAACATATATCAAGAGATTCCCTGTTGGAACAGGTGAGACCATCTCAAAAGGAGATGCTGTATATATAGCCTCAGGCTATTTAAAAAAAGCACTTAATACAACAACGGCTCTTTTGGGTGTATGTGCAGAAAATGTGTCGAATCCAGGTGCGGATGGAGCAGTTTTCGCCGATGTCTATGTTGCAAATATCCGATCAGTTTTTAAAGCAACAGCATCCGCAACGGTTGCGAGATCTAATCTTTATGGGACTTACGACCTTACAGCAGACCAAAAAGTTGATTTAGCCGCAACTACGACAAGTGTTGTAAGGATAGTAGATTTTCCAAATGGAACAGGAGAGGATGCAATTCTTGGGACAACCGTATTTGTTGGATTTAATAAAAGACAGGAAAATTAAAAGGTTAGGAAGGAGGGAATATGACTCTTACTTATTCATCGTTTACAAATATAAATCAGTATATAAACATTTTTAAAGCGTGCCTGGATAAGGTATTGGAAGATAATTATCCCAGATACAAAGCACTTTATCCAGATTATTTCAAAGTTATAAATCACGACAAGAAATTTTTTGATGCTACAGTGCTTAGTGGTTTTGGACTTTTTCAGGAGATACACGATGACATTGAAACAATTAACACAGAAGATCCTACCGAAGTTGGGCAAAAAAGATTGACAATTGTTGATTATGGTAAGGCTACATCTTATGGTATGTCAACTATTACCGATGATATGTATGGTGTTATAAAGAAGATGACAGCACTTACTGGGAGTATATCGGTTGCTGAAAGGTCAACAAGAGATGTCTTGGCTGCCAATATACTTAATTATGCTTTTACGGCAGGTCATACAGGCGGTTATGATAACCACATACTTTGTTCTAACGCACATCCCAATACTGTATCGGGCGGAACTTGGTCCAATGTTCTTGCTACACCAGCAGATTTGTCATATAGTTCACTCAATACAGCGATAACGATGCTACAAACAATGCCAGATTTGAAGAATATACCAATGAAACTTATGCCAAAGAAACTCGTTGTGCATCCTGAGAATATCCATACTGCTTATGAAATTTTACATTCTGAAAAATTACCAGATACGAATTATAACAATGTCAACGCAATAAACTCTATGTATAACATAGAAATTGTTGCTAATCCATTTTTAACTGATACGGATGCGTGGTTTTTAATTGCGGATGACCCAGTAGGTTCGGGTTTAGTCTTTATAAATAGAGCCAATCTTGGGTTAGATGTAGTTCCAGAACCAGAGCATAGAAAAGTGACGGTTGTTTATGTTTCAAGGTTTACATTAGGTTGGATTGACCCGCATTTTATTATAGGCACACCTGGTGCATAATGGGCGGTGTAAAAGGGGAGGAACGACCTCCCCTTTTTTTAGTAAGGAGGACGGATGGATTTACTTGATATCAGATTATATGTCAGAAGGGTTTTAAATGAAGAAGGCGAATCAGAAAGTTATTATTCTGATGATGAGTTGAACAGATATATCAACGAAGGTTATAAAGAGTTTGTCAATATTTTCCCATTACCGCAGTTGCTTATAGAGTTATATTCCACATCAACAATACCAATACAAATGGGCGTTGATCATTATACTTTACCTGCTGATTTTGCGAGAATAGTTTCTTTAACCAGCGGGAATATAAATTATGATATTTTGCATCCAGATTATACTGGTGCTTTTCAAAATAATAGAAACCTTACTTTTACTTCATTTTATCCAATGTGTTATACAATGGGCAATGACATAAAAATGGTGCCTGCACCTACAGCGAATGGAATAGCAGTATTAACATATATTAAAAACCCAATGAATTTATCAAATGATACAGATGTTCCAGAAGTGAATAGCAGATGGCACGAATATATAGCATTACTTGCCTGTGAAAGGGCTAAGATAAAAGATAATGAATTTGAAGAGGCAAATTATCACTATCAAAGAGCAATAGATAGAATAAATAAAGTGCTGGGGATAAGGAATGAGGAGGTTAAAAAATGACAACATATAAGGATGTTATTGATGATTTAC
>DYJU01000023.1:14029-21341 GCA_020722985.1 Candidatus Methylomirabilis sp. | reverse complement strand
AAGGAATGAGGAGGTTAAAAAATGACAACATATAAGGATGTTATTGATGATTTACGATTAAGATTTAACGATATTGAACAAAACAAAATCCCTACACCATTGATTGTGAGAGTTCTGAAAGATGCGATAGAAGATATTGTAGAAGATATGGGTGGTTTAATAGATGTTAGATATGCGTATTCAGTCGCCAATAGAGGCATATATTTATTGAGTCCAGAAATTTCACATATAGAACAACTTACTTATGATGGAACATTATTAGAGTATGTTAATTATAGAGATTTTATAGAAGACAAGGTGAATAATACAGAAGATATGTGGAATTCACTTACAACAGGGACGCCGAAGACTTATACCACCTTTTTGTATGGGATAGAAAATAGAAAAATTTTGATATTATATCCCTTCCCAAACGAAGCAGATAAGATTATACGAATTACTTGCAAAATACTATATCCTGAGATTACGGCGGATATGTTGGGACAGAATATGGTTTTACCAAATGAAATAACGCAAAGTGTCAGAGATAGAGCAACATTTTTATTGGCAAGAGAATTAAACAATAAAGAGATGACAGCGTTATGGAGAGTAGAGAGCGAGATAAAGAAAAGAGAGGCGAGACCCACACAACTGGCTTTCAGAATAGGCGAGGGACTGGATGTTTAATTTCAAAAATTATCTTACGAGTATACTAATAGACGCAAGTTTAAATAAATACAACCTTAATACCTCCTGGTATAGAATAGATGTTAATACATATGAAACAATTTGGGCAAGAGTAGATATTAGTATATATGAAACAAATTGGACAAGAGAGGGTTTTTTGAGAATTGGTGATTATTATATAGAAACAGAAGTAAGGGCATAAAGTGAAGATAATGAAAAGGAGCGAAAATGAATAAGACTTTAATAAGAGTAATTAGAGACCAAGAAGGGAAAATAATCTCGGGATTAAGCGTTTATCTCTGCAAAAAAGGGGAAACACCACCAAGCGGAACTTGTATTCCAGCAGTTGAAGACCCCAACTTGCCTGGCAAATATGTATGGACAATTACCGATATGGCAATAACAAATAAATACGACATCTATATTGTGGGCGGTCAGTTTAATCCTTATGAAACCGACATAGATTTAGGTTGGAACTGGAAATTCAGTAATGTTCCCATAAATGGCTCAGGTGATACTGTCATAGACTTATCAACATTAACCGATGATTATGGCAATATTATTCCGACCGATACTTTACCTATGGGTGTAAATTATGAAACGATTATTACCTCAACAAGCACAGATAGATTTGTATATATAAAATCAACGGCTTCTTCTGGAAGAATTATAACATTTAGTTGTTCCACCGCAGGGGCAAGCGATATTGTAAAAGTTAATCTTTATGTAGTAGTTAAAGGAGAATGATATGAGTAATGTTAAAAAATGGCTTTTTATTGTTTTATTATTTTCATCTTTTATAGTATTGGGATTATATAAGATAAGAGACAGTTTAGAGGTGCTGGGACATATCAAGGGCGATAGCATAACAATAATAACGGAAAAATCTGATACTATAAAAACAAAAGCAATAGGGCTTTATGACGCTTTTGATACTTTGCGTATGGCTTTTGGCACTAATTTTGGATTTTTATTTTTAGGCAAATATGGTTATGAACAAAATATTTTAAACAGACAAGGTTTGATTTTACAAAAATGGAATAATAGCATTATGACCTATGGTCAATCGGTTATTTTGGATACCAGTGGCTTTATTTGGGCGTTAGATTCAATAAAATCGTCAGATCTTAGGGCTAATATTGCTTATATAAATGCGATACTCCCATTGGCAACTTCTGGCGATATTTTTTCATCTCCGATAAAAATGTATAAAATTTATACCGATACGATATCCCCTTTTTTAAATTCGAGACCTTATGCACCTTCAATGAAGATAACTCGCCTATATGTAGATACGCTTTTCCCCGATTTAATTACGAGACCATATGCACATTCAATGGATGTATCTCATTTATATACAGACACAATTTCGTCGAATATTGTTTCGGCAAATATTGTTTCAACACCACAATTATTTGTCAGCGATTCTTTTATTGATTCAGGTTATGCAAAAATATTCCAAAATTTACACGTAAATTACAATTGGGCTTTATATCACGACCCGTTGCATCCTGATTATATTCCTGTAGGCATCATTGTTTATCACGGCAATTCTACTTTTTATGATGATATTGCTTTGGTTGGAGATCCCTTGTCTAATAATCAATCTTTTTTATCTTTGACAAGTCCGACCGATAGTTTAATGATAAGATTTAGACACGGCACAAATATAGGGATTGATGTCAGAAAACAATTTACAACGGCTTCAAGAGACACGGATTCATTATTTTGGGATATAACGAGAAGTGGGTTTCATTTTACAAATTATTTTGCAGAACACGGACAAGATACAACGGCAGAGATAGCCAACGGATATATATATGCAAGAGATAGTGTTAAAACAAATACAGTATATCCAAATGCTATTTTGTTTGATAGTATTGACTTGAAATATGGCAGAAAATTAAAATTGGGAGAGACATCCATATCAATGGGTTTGAATTCAGGAAGAGTTGATGGGTTTAATAATATCCTCTTTGGTGATAGTGCTGGTTTTCCAGGTGGAGGATTAAGTAATACGGTTGTTGGATATAAGGCAGGACCATATTTAGGGGACCAGAACACGATTGTTGGTGCTTTTGCTTGCGGACAGAAATACAGTAGATCATATGTTTCGGCTTTTGGTTATATGGCTGGTAACGCCGCATCTGGCGTAAATGGTGGTTGTTTCTTTGGTTATTTAGCGGGGCACACAACTACTGGACAATCGAACTCATTCTTTGGTAGGCAATCGGGAACTGTTATAACAACGGGACCGAATAATACAATGTTGGGGGCTTTTACACGGGCTAAGACAGCGACAGACACAAGTTCTATTGTAATTGGTGCTTTTGCGGATGGAGAAGGGTCTTATACGACAGTATTAGGACGCAGAGATTCTACGAGGACAATTTATCTTTGGGGTTCTTGGAAAGGTGCAAGTTCTACCGATAGTATTATGTGGGATAAAAACACAGGTAATTTATCTATAACTGGGAAATTTACCGCCGATTCATTGTATACTGGAAATCTCAAAATAAATACAACAGCGGAGATATCTAATGGTTATATATATGCAAAAGATAGTATAAAAACAAATACAGTATATCCAAATGCTATTTTGTTTGATAGTATTGACTTAAAATTTGGTAAAAAATTAAAGATAGGAGCGTTAAGTATATCAATGGGATTAAATTCAGGGACTACTGCAAACAACTATAATACCTTCTTTGGCGATAGTGCTGGTTATAATAACACAGTAGGCATATATAATACATCTTTTGGATATAAAGCAGGAACAGGGACAAACTATGGATACAATACGGTGGTTGGTGCTTTGGCTTGCGGAATAAACAATAACAGGTCAAATGTTTCGGCTTTTGGTTATATGGCTGGTTATACCGCATCTGGCGTAAATGGTAGTTGTTTATTTGGTCATTCAGCGGGGCGTTATTTAACTACGGGACAATGGAATTCATTCTTTGGCATACAATCAGGATATAATATGACAACAGGACCGAGTAATACAATATTAGGTGCTTATGCAGATGCTAAGACAGCGACAGACACAAGTTCTATTGTAATTGGTGCTTTTGCGGATGGAGAAGGGTCTTATACGACAGTATTAGGACGCAGAGATTCTACGAGGACAATTTATCTTTGGGGTTCTTGGAAAGGTGCAAGTTCTACCGATAGTATTATGTGGGATAAAAATACTGGGGATTTATTTATAACTGGGAAATTCACCTCTGATTCATTATATACTGGAAATCTCAAAATAGATACAATAAAGGGCACCGCTAATATATATGCTGGAATTAAACAATTTAGAATTGATAGTATAATTTCTCTTACGGCTAATGCCTGGACAAGTATTAAATTTAATGTTGCCACTTCTTTAAGAGGCGACACATTATTTACTTTCCCTGTTGGCTCGGATAGCACAAAAATTATCATTAAAAAAGGCGGAATATATAATATAACTTATAATTTGAATATTAAAAATACCAATACTTTAGCACAAACCAACTTTGAAGGCGGGATAAGATTATTAAAAAATAATACAGAACAAGCATCTTTTAATAGTGGGATATTTTTAGCAACAGTTGGAATAGGAGACGGCATACCATTAAGTAATGACAATAATATTATAGTTAGTGCGGGCGATACCTTGATTTTACAATATTATGTCAATCTCACGGGATTTGCCATTAAAGCACCTACTACCATTTTTGACAACGATTTTGGCGGATATTTAACCATTACAGAAATAAAATAGGAGGGAATATGGAAAGATTGAAAAACATTTGTCTTGATTGGATTGATGCTAATGTTCAGAGAAAACATAAAAATTCTCTGTTGTTTCTTATGTTGTCCTTTTATCTTACCAACAAGGGCGTTATGTCTTCTATTGAATTTATAGGCGTAGGGTTGACAACGCTTGGTATTTATATAGTTGGGAATTTGGTTAGTAAAAATATAAAAAAGGACAATAAAAATGGTAGATAAAATTAAGGCAAATTTCAATCAACCTATTACTTATGGAAAATCTATTTTGTTATTATTGATAAGTTTCGCAATATTGGGATCTGTATTTTTGGGTGCTTTAACCATATTCTTTAATAATATTATTGTTTTGCCACAAAAAAACAATAGTAGAATAAATATGTTAGAATTAAGAATGTCGGTTTACGAAAACGATATGGGATATATTAAAACCGACATTAAAGAAATAAAAGAAGATATAAAATATATCTTGAAAAATATGCAAAAATAATTATAATATAAATGGTAGGTAAAATGGAAAAAACAGAATATAGAATTTTAGATTTATCACGATTAAAAGACACATTAAAAAAATACATCAAAATACAGGAAAATCCTTATATTATAATACACGATACAGGGGTAGAAGTAAAACAAAGTATACAAATAGTCGCTGATTATCATAGGAATGTTTTGGGATATAAATATATAGGCTATGATATATATATAGAAAATGGCTATACATACGAAACCATAAGATTGTATGAAAACATAATAGGTGCTCACGCAAGAGGTTATAATAATTCATCTATCGGGATATGTCTATCGGGACATACTAATATTTCTGCTTATCAAATGGACGCTTTAAGTAAAATTATTGATGCTATCTTGCAAATATATCCTTATAAAAAAATATTATTCCATAAAAATTTGTCCCGTATAAAGAAAGATCCCAATGATGAGGTTGTCAGTTTTATTATGGAACATTATAAAGATAATGCGGAAAACAAAAAGAGGTATGATTGAAAATTATTTTATATGGTCAAACGCCATCTAAAAAAAATTCACATATAATTGTCAGGAAAGGAAATAAAAACATTTTATTACCCAACAAGTTATATACGGATTGGTTAAAAAGAAATAAAGGATATTTATTGGCAATAGAAAAAGAAGAATTTAAATATCCTGTATATGTAGAAATGTTTTTTTACAGAGAGAGTCGCCGTAGATGGGATTATAATAATATAGGACAGTCTGTGTTGGACGCTCTCGTTAAATACAATATTATTGAAGATGATGATACAACACATTGCATCCCTATATTTAAGGGATATGAGATAGATAAAGACAACGCACGGGTGGAGATAGAAATAAAAAGTAATAAGGAGGTAAAATGAAAAAACTTTCCAAAGAACAAAGGGAAAGCCTGTTTAAAGATTATTTATCAGGGATGAACATTAAAAACATCGGAGAAAAATACAATTTAAGCCCTGTATACATTAGACATTTATGTTCTGCTTATCAGATTAAAAGATTCCAATCACGGAGAGAAGAGGTAAAGAAGATTATTTTAGAAAATAACTGGCAGAATAAACCTGTTAGAACATTGAGTTCTATGTTGAAAGCAGATAGAGATATGATAAATAAGATTTTATCAGAAATAAAAGAAAACGATTATACGGTTTTAAGAAACAATGAAGAAAATCAAGACGCAGAAGCATTATGGAATACTTTTGCCGAATTATCTGGGAAATATAAAAATTCTATAGAAAGTGAGAAAAGCGATGTCATCAAATTTCATCGTAATAAAATCATAGGAATTGCTTTTATATCAGATGCACATATAGGTAATGATGGTTGCAATTATAAAAAAATGAAAGAAGATGCCGAAATTGTTGCGAATACACCAAACTTATATGCTGTTTTAGGCGGTGATTTAATGGATAACCACATACTCATACAAGAGGCAATGATGGCTTCTAATACTTCGCCTAAGATGCAATGGAAGTTATTAAAATATTATATTGATATTTTTAGACAAAAGATATTGGTGGCAATATCGGGTAATCACGAGTTTTGGACAAAAAGGGTTTCAGGGTTAGATTTGTTAGAAAATTATTTCCAGGGATTGAAAATATTATATGGGACACATTCTTTCTTATTAAGAATAGAATTTCAAAATGGTTATAAAACAGTTATTAAAATAAGGCATAAATATAGATATAATAGTATGGATAACTTAACCCATACAGTAAAGAAAATGTTAAAAGAGGGTAGAGATGATTTTGATGTGGGTATTGTAGCACATCACCATCAAGCGGAGATTACAAAGTTTGTATACAAGAATAAAGAAAGAATTGCCATAAGAACAGGAAGTTATTTATTATATGATACATATGCAGAAAGAGAAGGTTTTGAAAATTCTACAAACAATATGCCATCAATCATAATAAATCCTTTTACAAAGAAAATAGACTATTTCTGGGATATAAAAGATGTAGCAGAAGTGTTAAAATTATATAATAAAAATGGGGGTTGAAATGGAGATTAAATTAAAGGAGAGTAAGTTAAAAATAAAAATGTATAGCGATGAAAATTTACAGAAAATATATAGAGCAAAAAGCAAACTTAATCCCACCGCTGCTACTGCTCCCGTTTTAGGTTTTTTTGATCCCGAAGATTATGTTATTTATTTGTGTAATTCCACAGATTTGAAAACTATTTTTCACGAATTAGCACACGCTATTTTACATAGATATTATGCCAATACTGTTTATAATATTTTAAAATCAGATAGTTTTTTTGATGTTTTTGATGAGTTCCTCGCTGATTTCGTAGCACATCTCTTTTATATTTATGTTGAAAATGAAACAAAAATAAAAAAAATGGCTCAAAAAGGAGG
>DYJU01000023.1:11306-13929 GCA_020722985.1 Candidatus Methylomirabilis sp. | reverse complement strand
AAAAATGATAGATAAAAGAATGTATTATTTTAACATTATTACAAGTTGTATAATCATAGCGGTGATATCTTTTTGGCTTGGTTCTAAACTTGGTGGAACAACAAAAATAATATACAAAGATGTCCCAGTCAATCAGATTGATACTGTATATATTACACAAGAACGCATAACCGATGCTACTATATCAAAAGATACACCACCGATTATCAGTGATAGTTTATCATTAGATGACATAGATAGTTTAATGTTTGTCAAATATATTGCTGAACCTTTTTATATAAGAGATAGTTTGTTATACAAAACTCTCTGGAAACATAATATTAGAAGTATAAAAGAATTATACATAGATACTTTAAATATTGTTAAGGAGAAAAAGGATCTCAAATTTGGATGCCTGGCAAGTAGTATCGGTTATATTATTGGCGTTATGTCAATCGTAGGTCCTATTGTTTTTTATTTATTGACAAAATAAAATAAAGAGTTATAATAATATTATGGAAATAAAAGTTGTTAATTTTGATGATTTTAGTGCAGGACAATGGTCGGGGATAGAGGAAGAAAAAGTTCCCAAAGGTGGATTTGTCAAAGCACAGAACTGCCTTATTGATGTTGATGGTTCAATTTATAGAGCAGGTAAAAAAAGAATAATAAATTCATTGGGAAACAACACGGAGGATTATGCTATAAATTATGGTATTTTAAACAAAACCGATGGTGCTCATATAGTGGTTGTTGCAACATCTCAACATAAATTATATAGATATAATCAGGCAGATAATAGTTGGATAAATATTAGTGTTGCCGAATCACTTTTCGGACAAACCTCAAAAGTTAGATTTTTGAGTTATGAAGATTTATTGTGGATTATAGATGGGCGATATGCTTATACTTATGATGGCACAACATTGACCAGAGTTGATAGCGGTGCTACACCTCATTTATGGGATCTTTCTTTTGATGGTGCTTCTTTAATAGAGGAGGCACAAGGGATTATATATCTCGCTGGATACTCATTAGATCCAGCAAAGGTGATGTATTCAAGATACACTGATGATGCAGGATATTTTATAAAAACAAACGACACACAGGCTTGGGTGACTTCTAATGTGTTTTATTTACCGCAGGAAGGGCAAACTATAACCGCATTAAAAAAATATGGCGATGCATTATTATTGTTTACACAAGATAAAACTTTTGTATTGACAGGCAATATTGGTAGTTCTAATACTGTCCTGACAACATTATTTGATATAGGTTGTGTAAGTCAAGAGAGCGTTAGAGTATTGGATAGAGTTTTATATTGGGTAGCAAGAGACGGGATATATTCCTATGATGGTTCTAAAATAGAAAAAAAATCTATACCTATAAAAAATTATTTTAATGAAAACTTTATAGCAAATATAACACTAAATAGACAAACAATAGATGATAAAACAACTAAACAATTTAAAGATTATCCATCTACTGGTTTTTCTAATTGTAATTATGATGATATAACCGATTCTATTGTTTTTAATACTTATCCTACAATAGAAGATGGTGTGGAGACGATAGAATATTCAGGGAACACCTCCTTTACAAATGATAACAATTATATAACAACGATTGCACAACCTTTTATGCTAAAAGCACCATTAAAAGGTAAAATAAGAGTTAGACTGCCAGTATGGATCGCACGCAAAGGTGCAGAATATCCAATTGAAATACACGAGGCAGTATATGATGAATTTGGTTATTTAAAAGAACCTTCCGCTACAGTTATCGCTTCTTCAATTTTAAGTTTTTATTCATCTTATAATGATTCTTATTATGTTTATCAAGATATAAAATATAATGAAACAGAAATAGATTTGGGAACAACTGTTTTGGAACCCAATACGGTATATTATATAGTTATAAAAAACATCAATATTCTTAATGAATATATGTATAATAACATTAGTTTTAAAATATTAAATACGATAATAAAACAAAGAGGCGTAATTTATTATTATTATGACTTGAATCATCCCGATGGTTTATGGACTGATCAAAAAAAGTCGAACTTTCCTATAGGTATGTTTATTTATCCAATAGAGACATCTTTTGAAACCAAGATTTATCATTTTCAAAATGTAGGGCTTGTTGATGTTATACACGCTTATTTTGACACTGATTTTGTTCACGATGAAGTGCCTATAACATCAAGTTCAGGATATACCATTGAATATCGTTTTTCAACAGTATCAGAAGCCGATGTTGGTTTGAAAAACTATAAAGTATTCACAAATCATACTTCGTTATATTTGGAAGGTGTATCGGGAACTGTGCCAAATTTATACCTGCAATTTAAGATTTATATGAAGAAAAAAAATATATATGATAAACATTATGATAATTATATGCAACAGATAACTTGTAAATTTGACAGGTTGAATTTTGATGTTTACACAAATGTTCCGCCAGATAAGAAATTATTTTTTGCCACAACATATAGAAACTATTATATGATAAGTTTACCAGAAGAGGGATTTCCTAAAAATCAAAAAATATTTGTTTTAAACAATGGCAACGCTTGGACTTATTTTAATATTAACTCTGATTGTCTTTGGGAATATGAAAATGTATTGTATATATCCGATAA
>DYJU01000023.1:10016-11206 GCA_020722985.1 Candidatus Methylomirabilis sp. | reverse complement strand
ACATTATTTACTATGACCAATTCAACAAGTGCGGGTTCTATAATTTATACGCCCATAAAAGGATTATCTCAACAGCAAATAAACTTTGTTTTTCATAGAGAGAATGTCAATGATCCATCGCCAGAATTGCATTCAATACTAATATATGATTATGATACAATGGAAGTAGTTTTGGAATTTCCTTTTTTAGAATTAAAATCACCAGATCAAGAAAAATATATGCGAAAAGTTTATCCTGATATAGAAAGCGATATGCCTTATGACTTATATTATAGGACAGAGAAAATGACATTTTGGCGTAGAACTTCAAGAACAGAAAATGAAAAAAGGGTGAGTCTTATCCCAGAACACGGACAAAAATTTAAGTTTAAACTTGTCAGCGGAAATTCGAGAAATTTTAAGTTAAAACATTTTGATATTTTTTACAAGGAGAGAAAATATAGATGAGTAGGTTAGATTTTTCTTCAAGACCTGCGAATGAAGGTGGGAAAAAAACTTTTGTCAATATAGAGGGAGTATTATATACAAATATTCTTGTTGATAATGCTGGTTTAACTTTGGAACACGGATTAGGTAGAGAGCCTTATATTGTATTATTTACTCCCAAAGGGGCGGGTTTGGTTTATTTGAGCGATAAGAATAGAACTAAAATAACAATAATGAGTAATACTACGACAGGTGTTTTATGTGATGTGTTAATTTTTTGAAAAAGGAGGGGAGATGGATTTAGGTAAAATAATTGGTAATGTAGTAGGTGGTGTAGCGAGAGGCACCAATAATTATATTTATAACACGACAGGTTTTGATCCATTAGGATTAAAAAAATATGATTATTATGGAACAAATGTCAAAAGAGATATAGCGACAACTCTTGATGCTCCAAGAGCACAGGCTTATGATTCGGCAATAAGGGAGTTGGCAAGGCAATATGCTGCCGCAAGGGAACAATCAAATATGTCTATGATGGCAAGAGGCTTAGGCAGAAGCGGTGCCGCACAAGCGTTTGAAAATAAGTTTACATCCGAAGAGGCAACAGCAAGATCTGCTATTTTCGCCAAATTATTACAAGACGAACAAAACTTTTTGGACCAAATCTATTTACACAACAAGGATGTCGCATTGAAAGTGGCATTACAAGAACGAAACGAAGCCCTACAAAGACAAATATCATTTTGGAATTTTTTAGGGAA
>DYJU01000023.1:8831-9916 GCA_020722985.1 Candidatus Methylomirabilis sp. | reverse complement strand
TGCAATAACTAACATAGGTTCTGCATTAGCAGGATAAAAAGGAGGTATATATGACCATTACAAAAGATATGTTTGATTATTTTAATGCAAGCATAAATAAATATGAGGCACAAGGAATGGACCCTGACACTGCTTTTGCGAATGCACAGAGAGATCTTGGAATTGTATTAGAGAATAATCCGCAAATAAAAGCAGAGGCTATTAACGCAGTGAAAATGCTTAAAGCAGGACAACCAACGAGTCCAACAGCGGAAATTCCTGTAGGGCAACCTGTAAACAATGTAGATAGAACAGCAGTAAATACTGCACAAGAAATAATGGGTAAACCGCCAGAAGGCACATACACAAGCGAGGCTGATATAGAATATAGTCCAGAGGCAAAACAGGAATATTTAAATAAATTAAGTGGTATAATTGGTGGATTACAAAATCCGCCAAAAGTAGAACCTTATCAGGGCGATATAATGCAGTCGCCTTTTGGATTTAATTATAGATACTCTTCGCCTCTGGGCGGTTTGGCACATATCATTGATGAATATCAAAATGCTAAAAGAAATCAACAAATGATAAAACAGTTATTACCCCAGATAGAACATCTTGTTCAAAAAATAGAGGGTCAGGATTATATCAAAAAGGCTAAAATTAAACGCAGTGAAATGGCAGAAGCAAGCGGAGGTGCAGGCGGAGGTGGCGGGAAAAAGGAAAAATATTTCTATGAGGATTGGGTAGGTGAAATCACTACCTCAATAACAGGGCTGAGTTCGCTAAAAGAACTTCCGAAGGTATTAGACTCAAATGTTAAAACTGGTATAGGTTATTTCAGTTTGGCATTACAAAATCATCATATTGATGAAATAAGAGCGTTCTTGCACTATCTGATGGATGTTTATGCGACAAATGAAGTTCAAAGAAGTTATGGAGAGGCATATGCTAATGCCGAATATAATTACAAAAGATACTTATTGATTAGTTTGAACCAAACATATAATAAAGCCCTCAGAGAGATACAGTCGGCAGAATATTTGACCGATAAAGAAAAAGAACAATATGAAGCAGAATTAAATCTTAATTATCAGGAAAGCATA
>DYJU01000023.1:0-8731 GCA_020722985.1 Candidatus Methylomirabilis sp. | reverse complement strand
CAACTAAAACGACAACAAAAGATAGTAAGCAAGGGGGAATAGATGAAAAAGCCAAAAAAAGATTACACGAGTTGGTGAATAAATACAATAATGGCAAAATAACACCTGAAGAAAATAAGGAGTTGGAAGAATTGATGAAAAAATATAATGTAGAAATAGAAAAAAAATAATAAAAAGAGGAACAGAATATGGGTGATAAAATTAAAATAATATCTATAAACGGTGTTCCTTATGAAAAATTTAAAGAAGAACAAACCAACGAAGATACCTCTTATGCCTATACATCTACTGGGAAAAAAGAGAAGGGCAAAGGAAAAATTAGGATAGTATCTATCAACGGCGTTCCTTATCACGAAGACAAAAAAGACAAAGGGAAGATTAAAATAGTATCTATAAATGGTGTTCCCGAAGAGGCACCCGCACAACCTAAATATCAAAATCTTTTTAAGCAACCAGATTTACTTAGCAACACAAAGATGAATTGGAGAACTGGGGAGACAACACTTGGAACTTCTCAACCAGAGTCTTTTGAAGAAGAGATGACCAAGCCTGAGAAAAGGGATATCAAGACTGACACAGAGTTTAAAAAAATGATGTTAGATAGTATAAAGAGGATGACTGAAGAAGACTGGAAGAGTTTAACACCAGAAAAAAGACAAAAATATGAAGAACTCTTAAAAGAATATAAAAATTCAAGATTAGGGGAAATAACAAAAACAGGGATAACCAGGGGTGCAATAGATATAATGCAAGGGTATTTATGGCTCGCTGATATGTTGACAAATCCCAATACAAATGTAGTCGGGAGGATGCCAGTTTTAACCAAAATTTATGAAGGAATCAATAAAAATATTAAAAAATCTGAAGAAGAAATGTCTTCTATCAGCAAGTTTATGTTAAAAGAGACAGGCGAAGAACAATTTAATATCAATTTACTTAATGAAGAAGATAGACAAAAAATAACAAATGCACAATTCTTTTTGAACTGGGCGGTGTATAATATCTCCAGACAACTCCCAACTATAGCACACGCTTCTTTAACCGCAATGGGGAGTAATGCTTTTTTAGAAAAATTGACAATGTCTCATAATCCAACTGGTGCTATGAAAATAATATATAACATTACAAAACCTTTGTTGGGAGGTTTTGCGGGTGCTTTATCGGAAGGTTATCAAACAAAAGAAACAGCGTTGGCTCTTGGTGCAGATGAAACTACGGCTAATTGGGCAGGCTTGATGCAAACAACAGCAAGTGCTTTCTCTAATTATTATTCTATTGAAAAATTAACATCTGTTTTCTCAGGGAAAACACCAATTAAATCTTTAAATTTTATTTTAGGGATATTATCCGAACCAGCACAAGAATGGTCCGAAGAAGTATCAGAGGCAACAATTTTATTAAAAGAAGCACCTGAATATACTTTAAATGATTTTAAAGAACAAATAAAACAAAGCATCAATGTTATCCCTCCAACAATGATTACTACAATAATGTTAGGTGGTGTTGGCGGTGCTTTAAATTTAACAGCAAAAACTATGGCTGAAAGAAAAGCACAAGAGAAAATAAAATCGTTAATAGGTAAAGATAAAGATTTGGCACAAAATTATAAGGAAACAGAGCATATTAAATTAGACAGGAATTATATAGAAGATAAAACAAAAACTGTGCTGAAAAATGTATTTAAAAAAGAAGATGTTGAAAAAGAGACAGATATATCAGAAAAGACAGAGGAAGAACTTATTAAAATAATAAAAGAAAATCCTACAAATGAAATATTATTAAATAAAGCGATGGCAGAAATAGAAAATAGAATGTTTTATAAAGAGAAAACTTATAGTTTAAAAGTTGGTGAAAATGTAAAAGAAAGGAATGAAGCGAAAGAGGCGATTAAACAAATAAACAAAAAGAAAAAAGAACCATTCTATGTGGGATTTAATAACTGGGTAAGTGATGTGATGTCTTTATTATCTATTACACCCGTTAGTATGGCACCTGATAAAACTGTGGATATACATCAAATCAATAAAAATATTGTAGACTTTCAATCGGCTTTGAATACCTTACAGGGGAATCCTTATCCTGTTTTAATATATTATAATCAAATAGAAAACCAAGCGAGAAAGAAAAATATATCCCAAGAACAAATAGAAAAACTCATCGCTTTATATCTGGAAAATCCAAGTAAATATGAACCAGAGATGTTGGAATTTACTGATAAAACAACTTTACAAAAATTACAAGAATCGGCTTTTGCTTATGAAGGTGAAGATAAAAAAGTCATAAATGGTGCAATTTATAGTTTAAGAGAGGCTGTAGGACTGCATAAAAAATTAACGGCGGTAGATATAGAAACGGCAAATAGAGTTCATAATATAAGAAAAGTTTGGGGTGGTAGTAATCAGACATTATCCAAAATTATGGATTATGCGATACTTTCTAAAATGTTTTATATGAATTTAATAAATAAAAATAGTGAATTTTATCCGCAGTTAGTTTATAAAACAACAGAAGATATAATCCCTAAGATAAGATACGAAGTTAATAAATTTTTAATAGAACAGGGTAAAGAGAATATATTTACCAGTGAAGAAGAAAAAGAAGAATTCATAAATTATATTTTAAATGATTCATATAGATTACCAGGATTAAAGCCAACAATCAACCCTAATGGTCAGGAGACACTCGGAACGGATAAGGAAAGACAAAAAGTTTTCGATGATTTAACTAACGATATATCCTTCTTTGAAATGCAAAAAAGATATGTGAAGGAATGTGAAAGAAAAGGGCAGGTTATACAATATTCTCCACTCAAAAGAGATTCTATACTCAATAAAAAGAATTTGGTTGCTATGCTTGATTATTTAGTTAAAGCAGATAAAAAAGATAATTATTATAATATAATAAAAAAGACTCTTGAATTTGATGAGAAAACTGTAGAACAATTGAAAATATTGTATAATTTAAAAGATAAAAAAGAATTTTATGATTTTTTAAATGAAATCACAGATGATGTAGCAAAAAATGCAGAGATATTGACACAAAAGCATAAAGGTATAAAAAATATGGTCGTGACGAGAAAAATAGTGACGATATTGAATGATTTAATGACAGAAGAACAACACAGGATGTATCTTATAGAGTTTTTTGATAGATTACCAGACCAAACAAGGATGAGGTATTTAGGGTTTAAACAAGCGTTGTTGTTCCATTTTTCCAAGAATGCTATAAAATATTACACTTTAAAATTTTTTGAAAATATGTTAAGAACCAAAGGTGCTTTTTTAAATGAAGCAGAATATATGTCTTTAGGTGCTAAACGACAAAAACAATATTATATTATCCCTTCCGAAATAGTTCAATCTTTCCCTGAATTATCTCATTTATATATACATAAAAATGTCTTGTCTTTTTATAATCAAACATTCGCCAGGGCTTATGCACACGATAATTTACGAACATTATTAAAAACAGGGACTTCAATGTTTTCTTTTTTAAACGAATTGATAGTAATGAATTCCGCCATTATGTATCGTATGGATTTCAACCAAGTAGCAGTATTTAATCCACTCGGGTTAATAAGACAAAAAGGTTTTGCACCACAAATGTATCAATTTTTAAAAGATCCTTTGGCTTTTAATACTTGGTCTCAAATAGCAAGTATGACAGGGATAAGTTCTAACGCTATAAATAAACAAATGTTAACAGGAACAGGATTGTTGAATATCACTGAATTGATGAGCAAAAAACATTACACAAAATTTAGTTATAGAGAAGTATCAAAATTCCAAAATGAATTACTTAATATAGCGTTCGGGAAAGATCCTGCCAACTGGTATAAGTATATGAGAGGTGCTTTTGATGAAATTGCCAATTTAGCCTTTTTATTTTTCGATCAGAGTGTTAAAAATGGCGTGACAAAAGATGTCTTTATGAAGTTTGTCAATGAGATTAACAAGAAAGGTATTGAAAAAGTTATGGCAGAAAATAAAATAACAGAGGAAAACATCCAAGATGAAAGATATCCTTTTACAAGAATGGCGAAAGAAATCGCACAGTTAGATGAGAAAACTTTCAGGCTGGCGGTTATCTTGACAAGGAATTATAACAATGATAAAAGTATAGCGGATATTCTCGGGAACTTTGGAAATATACCGCAATCATCCAGGGAGTTTTTAGGAACATTTTACAAATTTTTCGTAGCAAGAACTACCAACTTTTTGGCTGTTATCAAAAAAACTCTTACTGTTGTCAAAGCAACACCTGTCAAACAATTTAACGAAACAACCCAAAGATATGAATATGCTCTTGATAAAGATGGGAATATGATATATGAATTTAGTTTTGACCCAACATTATTTAAATATGCAATGTTTGCCTTTTCTTACTTTTTATTTACAAATGCAAGACAAATATTAAATGGTTTTAGATTGAATAAATACAGGTTTGAAAGCAGGGAACCTGATGATGATTTATTATTTTATTATATATCGGATTTATATCAAGCAATAGGAAATGTCCATTCAAGAGAAATATTCTTGCAGGAATTAAATAAAAGTTATGGGGGCTTTTATAATTATGGGAGATTGATAGCACACGGATTAAGTGCAGTTCTTCAAAAAATGAAGTTAGAGATGCTTGATAAGATATTTTTCAAGCAATTACATAAGCACGACCAAGAAATGAATAGATTGGCTAATGCCGTTTTAAATGCAAGTGGAATAAGTGAGATAACATTGCACGATTGGAATCTGGGCGATAATTATATCGTTGTCCCGATGGATGTCTGGTCCTCATTTTTAAAAATGAGAAACAAAGAAATGCTTAGGGGATTTTTGCCTACCGAAACTTCCCAGTTGTTTTTACTTAAATTGATGAGCGAACTTGAACAAAATGGTATTGTGGTTTTTGCAGACAATGAGAGAAAAATACTTGCCAATTATAATAGTTCAATACAAGAAAAAATAAAAGCATTAAGTAAAAAATATTATACCGATCATACATATATAGGAACTCTCTTAGAAAACCTTCAAGACAATAATTTAGATATAATAGATCTTCTTGATCAATATATTTTTGCACAACATTATTATTATCGTAGAAGTGGCACATTTTTTGACTCCATCATAAATAAAATAACCGAAGTGACTACGAGACCTGAGATAATGGAAGTGTTAATCACCCATTCTTCCGAAGACAGAAAGAAGGTTTATGCTTATGTAGCAAGTTTGGTTATAGCAGATAAAAAAGAAGGGATCGGGCAGACACAGTATAAAAGAACAATAGAACGAGTATACAAAAAATTGAATGTTTTTGAAAATACTGAACAAGAATTACAAAGAATAGAAAGAGCATATAAAGAATCAACAAAAAAGAATTATATGTATTTAGAACAAAATATCGCTTACAGATTTAAAAAAGCGTATGAAAACGACGAGGATTTTACCCAAGTGATAGAAGATATCAGCAAAAAATATATTGAACAATACGGTCATTATATACGAGAAAGATATGGTGCCACAATGGATTCCACACTTAAAAATATATTAACCAGTCTTTTTATAAGAGAGGCACAAAAATATCACCAACTCTTAAAGAGAAGCCAAAGACAAGTTGACCAACAATATTAAAAAGGTATATTACTTAATCCTTCTGGCTCGTTCTTTTCTTTTATAGGTTCTGTAAAGATGTCTTTAATTTCCAGTGCTGTCATTGTTGCCTGTAATCTATTGTTATATATGTCAAAATGTATGTATCCATAAGCAACAATATATTTACCTTTTTGTAATACTCTACCCATAAGTAAATCTTCTTTTACAAAAATACTCATCCAAAAAACATTTTCTGGCGTTTCAACTATCTCTGAAATTGGTGTATCGTGTTTATAGGCAGTATAATAAGGCGTGAACATTTTTACTGATACTTTATATACCGTATCCCCACCATATTCAAGAGTGGCAACATGCATAATTTTGCGTTTGATTTCGCCAAGAAGATAATTCTTAGGTGAACCTGACGCAGGCTTTTGTAAATCTTTTTGTAATTCTTCCATCTTTACCTCCTTTATCTTATTTTTTGTATAGTTTCCACAATACAGATATCATTGGCTAATTTTCCTGAAATTCGCACGAAGTCGCCTATTTTCAACCGAGAAGCAAGAATGAATAAATCTCCATATATACCATATTTATAACATCTTAGTCTGTATTTTTTGTGATAAGCAATCAAGAGAAATAGATATTTAAATTTTCTTCTTTCTTTATGAACTTTTGGTTTTATTTTTCTAATTTGTATGTATGTTATATAACCTTCTATCGTTAAATTGTTTATTCCTAAATATTTATATCCCATTTTGCACCTCACTAAATTGTAATAGGTTTCTTTTAAATAGAAAATGACTAACCCCGATATCTCCTTTTCTATTTTTTGCAACTAATACCTGGACATTCCAATTTGTTTGTTCAAAATTTTTATCTTTAACATATAAAAACATTATCTTAGAGGCATCTGCTTCTATTGAACCGCTATCTCTTAAATCAGATAATGTTGGTGTTTTATCCTCACGCCGTTCTATTTGCCTGTTTAATTGTGATAAGAGATAAATGTTTATGTTATAAAGCCTGGATATGATCGCCAAACTCCTGGTTATATGCCCTATCTTCTCATTCATATTATAATTTTTTTGATTGGTATCAACCAATTGTAAATAATCTATAAAGAAATTTTTTATTCCATACATAAAGTGGTCTTTAACAATGTTAGAAATGATATCCTCTAAGACATTTACATTATCTCTGATGACTATGTTATCTTTAATCATCTCCAATATCGGGAGTGTTTCCATAAATTCTGTTTTAATATCCAAATTCCCCTTTTGTATTCTATAATTATCCAATGACAGAATGATTGACAACAATCGTTCTATAATACTTATGTGCCCCATTTCAATAGAAAAGAATGAAATCTTCTCCCCTTCTCTTAATAAATTGTGTAATATATTTAAAGCAAAGGCGGTTTTACCCATACCAGGACGCCCTGCTATTACTATAAGTTCTCCGTAATTACATACTCCCAATACATTATCCAATGATAAGTATCCTGTAAATTTAGTATTTAGACTTACTTTGTTAACCCTTTGGTGTAAGATTTCTGTAAAATTCTTTATATATTCTTTAGTTATAGACAATCCTTCATCTACATTTGTTTTACTCAAATCAATTGCCTGATTGGTTAAATCGTTGATCATACCGACAACATCATTATCACCTGAAAGGGTAGAAAGGTAATGTTTTAATAATCGTTCTAATTCGTTTTTAAGATAATGATTTTTGAGTATATTGAAATGGTCCTCATAGGCATAGGCGGACTCTGATTTGTCCATACTTTTGTTTAATAAATCAGACATTTTTTCAGGATTAAATCTACGCTCCGACCTAATTCTATCCATCAAAACAATAACATCTGTCTTGCCATTACTTTGAATCATATCTATCATCAATTCTATGATATATTTTGTTTCAGGATGCTGGAAAAACTTAGGTCTTATATTTGCCAGGAAATAATCCAGAGGTATAAAATCAGTTAAAACATTCCCGATAATCGCCAATTCTAAATCAAAAGTTTTCATTTTTCATTCCTTATTAAGATTAAAAATGAAACGGCACGCATCAGAAAAGGGGGCTCTGACACGCACCGTTAATAACGAAGGTAAAAATGAAAGCACTAATAATATAACCATTTTTTAATTCCTGTCAAGGGGTTTTTCAAGTAATCCATTCTCTTTTTTAAAATTATAAATATTCAATAAAGATAATATTAAAGACATATCTCTCTTATCATTGTGCCATTCTACTTTATATTTGTCTGGTGCAAGATGAAGGCAACATCTTATTATTGGAGTATCTTTTTTAATATTGAAATTACGCCGATACAGGAGTTCATAGAAAGCGGTTTGTAATCTATAAGCAGGTTGCTGTGATAAACTGCTCTTGACATCTATAATATAGAGTAAATTTTCTTTATATCCCACTATATCTATAATACCCATAAGTCCCAGTTCCTCATCTATTATCTTTAATTCGTGGTTTTTTACTCTCATTTTCATTTCACTCAACGCTTTTACATATTGTTTATATAGGACATATATTTCTTCATCTATTTCACCCGCTGGACATCTTTCCGCACCTGCTATTATCCGATGCAATATTGTTCCTCTTTCCCTTGCAGGTTCTGTAAAAAATGATTTGCCTTTATACAATTCAAATAATGATAATAATTCAGTCACTTGTATCATTTTCCCTCCTTTCTTTAAGGTAGAAACGCATCTTATCTTCATCTTCCAATATAAGGCTGTGATTTCTGATTGCTTTCAAAAAGTTATATCTTTTAAAAAGCATCAAATCTGTATATGTTGTAAAAAATTTATAAGATTTTACCACTGCACCTTGAGAGAAAAACCTCCAGTTTTTATTTATTAACTTCATATTTTTATTTGGATCATATAATGCCAGTATTTTATCCGCCACAAACAAGGCTAAAACTTCCGTTCCATTGTTTTTTACTTTATAATAAGGTCTATCCAAAAATCTATCTATAAGAAAATGCTTTTCATCATACTCCTTTTTTAATTTTTCAAATTCTTCATAATATTCTTTTGATATAATTATGTTGTATTTTTTGTTATTGTTAAATATTTTTTTTATCTCTTTAATGATTTTAATCACTTTTACCTCCT